>JACRNN010000221.1 GCA_016234955.1 Deltaproteobacteria bacterium
CGGATACGTGGATGAAGGCGGTCCTCTGTATCCCTATGTCTATGAAGGCGGACTGCATGCCCGGCAGGACCCTTACCACCCTGCCCTTGTATATGTTGCCGGTTATGACCCTGTCCTTCAACCTCTCCACATAGAACTCGGCGAGCCTGCCCTGTTCCACGATAGCCACCCTGCTCTCAAAGGGGTTGACGTTTACGAATATCTCTGTTCCGTTGTTTTTCATCTCTTATGTAGGCCGGAAGTACGGCGAATTGTCCCGCGCCAAGGCGCCTTTTGCGGACATGACGGCCAGGGACGCTTCCGCCGGAGGCAGGCTTTAGCGCTCTGAACCACCCCGGAGCAAGCTCCGCGGGTATCCGAAGGAGTATCTATTTTTTTATACGCGGCAAGCCGCGGGGAATTTACCCGGAGGAAACATTGAAACCGGCGCGCCTCTGTTTTGAAGATATCAGGGTGCCTCTAAAAATCAGTTTTTTAGTTTCTGAAGCCTCGGTGGCTCCCATGCCTATGAGGGTTCATCTTTTCCGAGGTCGAGGCCGGGGCGGAAATAAAAAGCGGTCCATATATGTGAATATGTGAGCATTTTATTTCCGCCCCAACAAAGAGATCGGGAAAAAGAACAATTTTTAGAGGTAGCCATTAATGAACGGTCTTTGTCTTGAGTACGGGGATGAGGGGTGAGATGGCCCTTGGCAATCCAAGGAGAGCGGACAGCACGTCATGAGGTCTCGCGTTGGCGCCGGGGGAGTTCCTCAAGGCCATCCTTAAGGTGGCGTCCCCGACCAACGATAATTCCGCTATCCGCGGCCTTATATCGACCTCTTTGACCATGCCGTCCTTCTCGATGCGAATGACGATGGAATCCTTGGCAAGGCAATCCCTTACAAACCCTTCGATCTTTTCCGGCTCTATATTCAACCCCGCAGGGCCGTTCATCAGAGGAATCATATACTCTGTCATCATAGCAGAGGGAATGCGAAGTTTCAAGGGTATCACGCCGCATTCAAGAAAACTTATCCCTTTGGGCATGGCCGCGTTCAGCCTCTTGAGCGCCTCCGCCGGCTCGACCCGCGCGCCGGAGCGGTCCAATTCCATATCCATGTACTCCTCAAGGCTCTCCAGCCCCACCGGGAGCGGGGCCGAGAAAGAGACCTTCGGCAGAGGATGGAAGCCCTGTGAGTACCTTAAAGGCAGACCCGCCCGCCTTATCCCCCTGACTATGGCGTTTATCAGCTCAAGGTGGCTCAAGAACCTCAAATCCCCGGTCTTGGAGAACTTGAGCCTCAACCTGCATGGCAACGGATTGGCTGCCTCAGGCCTCCGGGGGCCGGCCCCAAGGCCTTCGATGGGCCCGGCGTCATCGGCCACCACGTTCCTTATTGTCTTGAAGTCGCATACCCCGCATTTAGAGCACCTGTCCGTCTTGCAGTCCGGCGTCCCGGCGAGCTCAAGGGAGTTCTTGTGCTCCCTCCATAAAAACTCCTTTGTCACGCCGGGGTTCAAGTGGTCCCACGGGAAAACCTCGTCAAAGGGCCTCCGCCTGACGGTATAGAAATCCATCCCCAGCCCGGCCTCTTCAAAAGCTTCCTCCCAGAAGTCGTACCTGAACCGCTCGCTCCACCCGTCGAACCTGCAACCCTTCCTGAAGGCGTTGACGAGGACGGAGGACAGTCTCCTATCTCCCCTGGAAAATACCCCTTCGAGGACGCTCATGCGGGGGTCGTGCCACTTGAAGCCGAGACCGAGGGCTGCAAGCCTCTTTTTAAGGTCCGCCTGCTTCGCGGCGCACTCCTCAAGCGATATCTGCGGCTCCCACTGGAACGGCGTGCACGGCTTCGGGATGAAGCACGACGCGCTCACGTTAACCTGCGGGGCCCTCCCCCCGGACGCCTTCCTCCCTATACCCCTGACGCAGGAGGCGAGCCTCGCTATCTCGGCTATATCGTCCCCTGTCTCGGTCGGCAGCCCTATCATGAAGTAGAGCTTCATGGAGCTCCACCCGAGAGAGAATACGTCGCGGGCGGTCTCATGGAGGTCTTCCTCCTTAATCCCCTTGTTTATAAGCCGCCTGAGCCTCTCGCTCCCGGCCTCGGGGGCGAGGGTGAAGCCGGTCTTCCTGACCTTCCTTATCTCGTTGGCGACCCTGGCGCTCAAGGTCCCCACCCTCAACGACGGGAGAGATACCGCCACCCTGTCCCGCTCAAAACCGGACATCAGGCCCGTGAGGAGGTCCTCTATGAAGGTATAATCCCCGGTGGACAAGGACAGGAGCGACACCTCTTCGTAGCCTGTGTTCCTGAGCGCCTCGCTTATTATCTTTATAATGTTCTCCGGGCTCCTCTCCCTGACGGGCCTGTAGATGGACCCGGCCTGGCAGAACCTGCAACCCCTCGTGCACCCGCGAGCTATCTCAACGCTCACCCTGTCGTGGATGGTCTCCATGAAAGGCACTATGGGTCTTGACGGCAGAGGCACCTTGTTTATGTCAAGGACCGTCCTCTTCGCCACCCTCTCGTACCCGTCCACAAGCGGGATGATCTCCTTTACAGTGCCGTCGTCGTTATACGCGACGTCGAAGAACGACGGCACGTATACGCCCCGGACGCCGGCGAGCCTTTTTAATATCGCCTTCCTGTCTTCGCCCCTCTGTCTCCCTTCGATTATGCAGTCGGATATCTCGAGGACCGCGTCTTCACCGTCCCCGAGGAGGAAGGCGTCGAAAAAATCGGCGACCGGCTCCGCGTTGAACGCCACCGGCCCCCCGCCGATGACGAACGGGTCTTTCTCCCCCCTGTCCCTGGAGTAAATGGGGATGCCGCCCAGGTCGAGCATGTTGATTACGTTCGTGTAGGATAGCTCGTACTGGAGAGAGAAGCCCATGACGTCGAGGCCGGAGAGCGCCACGCCGGACTCGAGCGTAGAGAGCCTCATCCCCTTTGAGCGGAGCAGGCCCTCCATGTCCTCCCACGGGGCAAAGACCCTCTCGCAGGCGATATCCTCGCGCGCGTTCAGTATCTGGTAGAGTATCTGGAGGCCCAGGTGGCTCATCCCCACCTCGTAGGCGTCCGGGAAGCCGAGCCCGAAGGCGAGCCTCACCCTGGAGAGGTCTTTTTTTATCGAGTTGACCTCCCCGCCGATATACCTGCTCGGCTTGCGCACGAGGGGGAGATAGTCTTTGATGTCAGAGTCCTGCATATGATTTTTGATCAAACTCCTTTTTTAACTAACCCCCCCGGGGGCGCATACGCCGCACCTGAAACACCTCCCGACGTCGCACGGGGGGGTAAGCCCGTGCTTGAGACCCTTTTGGTACTCCTTCCAGAGATACGCCTTCTTTACGCCGTGGTCTATGATGTCCCACGGCAGTATCGAGTCCCTCTCCCGTGCCGTGTAAACCGACTCCTCTATGAACTCCGCCCTGGCCGCGGCCCTCTTCCACCCCATCTTCGCGGCGTCGATTATCACGGCCCCGGCCCTCCTGTCGGCCCTCGATATATAGGCCTGTATGAAGGCCTCCCTTGACGACATGGCCTTTACAATGACCCCGTGCTCTCTGGAAACACCCTTCCTTATCATATCAAGCCTTCCGTCTATGACCTCGACCCTCTCAAAGCCGTGCCACTGGAACGGCGTGCATGGCTTTGGTATGAAGGGGTTTACGCTCAACGTCAGTTCCCCCCTTTTCATCACCGCCTTTATCCTCTTTGCGAGGTCCGCTATGCCTAAGGCGTCCTCGTCGATCTCGGACGGCAGGCCGACGAGGAAGTAGAGTTTTATCTTCGAGAACCCGGCCTCGGATATGAGCCTTATGGAATCCAGTATCTCCACGTCCGTCATACCCTTGTTGACCACGGCCCTCATCCTCTCGGTCCCGGCCTCTGGCGCGAGCGTTACGGTCTTGTACCCCCCCTGCTTCAAAAGGCGGACAAATTCGGCGTCGAGCCTGTCCAGCCTCAAGGACGAGAGCGTCATCTCCCCATCGCGCTCTATCCCGTACTCGATGGTCTCTTTTATCCGCGGGTACTCCGATACGGCGGTGCCTACGAGCCCGACCTTGCCCGTGGCCTCCACACCTTTTTTTACCGACTCCTTTATCGCCCCGTACCCCCTCCACCTCGGGGGGAGGTACAGGAACCCGGCGGCGCAGAAGCGGCAGCCCCTCGGGCACCCGCGCTCCACCTCTATAAGATAGGTCCCCTTGAACTCCGTATCCGGCGTCCTTATGAAGCTCTGCGGCACGGGGAAGCCGTCGAGGTCGAAACGCTTCGCGGCCTTCACCCTCTGCTTTGCGCCCTTCTCCCGCCCCACGCCCTTTATCCACGCGCCTTCATACTCATACCGGTAGAGCATGGGCACGTAAGCCCACTCAAGCGCGTCAAGGGCCCTCAGCGCCTCGGCCTTCGACGCCGCCCCCTCCCTCGTCCTCCTGAACTCCTCAAGGAACCCCTGGACCATCCCCTCGCCATCGCCTATCAGGAAGAGGTCCATGAGCATGGCGATAGGCTCCGGGTTGAGCGACGGGGCCGCCCCGCCGCAGACGACCAAAGGGCCCGCCTCCCCCCTCTCGCCGCTGAGGGCCGGGATATTGGAGAGGGCGAGCGCCACCGGTATATTCGCATAATCTTCTTCGAAGGGGATGGAGAAGGCGATTATATCGAACTCTTTGAGAGGGGTCTGCGATTCGTAGGAGAAGAGCTCCGTAGAGGTCCTTGCGAACTCTCCCATCTCACCCTTTGAAGGCAGGAACGCCCGTTCGCATACGCACCAGTCTACCCGGTTGAAGAGGTGGTAGACCATCTGGAAGCCGAGGTTGGACATCGCTATGGAGTAGGTATTAGGGTATACGAGACATACCCTGACCCTGCCCCCGGGGTCTTTGTACACCGTGCCCTCTTCCCTTGCGAGGGCATCCTGCACCCCTTTTTTAAGCTTCCATATGATGGTCTGTTGCTCCTATTCCCGACAGTGCGTCAAATAATGAATTATCCCACAGAATCAGGCGTATTACAAGGATAGGCGGGGAGAACAGCGGAAGAAGCGGCAAGGCGCGCGAAAAAGCCGCCTAAAGCCCTTTATTACGGGCGTCCCCGTTGCCGGGCAGGCAAATCGCCCAAAGGCGCGCCTGCGCGCAAGGAGCGTCCTGCTTCTAACAGGATAATGCGCCGTCCCGGCGGCGCAGACCCCCGGCGCCGGGACTTCTGAAAACCTGCCTGGGCCTGGCGCGCCTAATCGGCCTGTTTCCTCAGGAAGGTCGGCGTGTCGTAGAGGTCCTCGTCGTCCACGTTATACCCGCCGAGCTTGCCGAGCCTCCTGATGTCCCCGCTCTTCATCTCGATGTTCTTGTCCCTGTTGTTCCTCAGCACCGTCGGCACGTCGAGGTCGTCGACGACGACGGCCTGCGGTATCGCGTCCTTCGGGAACCGTGCCTCGCTCGCCTTGCCGAAGCCGGTGGCGATGACCGTCACCCTGACCTCTTCGCCCATGGAGTCGTCCACGACCGCGCCGAATATGATATGCGCGTCCTCATGGGCCTCTTCGTGTATAAGGGAGCTCGCCTCGTCGACGTCGTGGATGGTCATGTCCGAGGAGCCCGTGATGTTGATGAGCACGCCCCTTGCGCCGTGTATGGAGATGTCCTCCAGGAGCGGCGAGGAGATGGCCTTCCTTGCGGCCTCGGCGGCCCTGTTCTCGCCCCTTGCAACGCCGCTTCCCATGAGGGCCTGGCCCATCTCCAGCATGATCGTCTTTACGTCCGCGAAGTCCACGTTCACCAGCCCCGGGACGGTTATGACGTCGGAGATGCCCTTTACGGCCTGGAGGAGCACCTCGTCCGCCCTCTTGAACGCCTCGGTAAGCGCGGTGTTCTTGCTCGCCACGGACAGGAGCCTCTGGTTCGGGATGGTGATGACGGTGTCAACGACGTCCTTGAGCCTCTTCAATCCTTCCTCGGCCTGCCTCATCTTCTTCGTCCCCTCGAAGGCGAAGGGCTTGGTGACCACGGCCACGACGAGGGCCCCGACCGCCTTCGCGGCCTCCGCCACTATGGGGCCCGCCCCGGTGCCGGTCCCGCCGCCCATGCCCGCGGTGATGAAGACCATGTCCGCGCCCTTCAGGGCCTCGACCAGGGTGTCCTTGCTTTCAAGCGCGGCGCTCTTGCCCATCTCCGGGTTCGCGCCCGCCCCCAGACCCTTTGTCAGCGCGGCCCCGAGTTGGATCTTTATGTTGGCCCTGGACTTCTCCAGCGCCTGGCTGTCGGTGTTGGCCGCGAGGAACTCGACCCCTTCCAGGCCGCACTCTATCATGGTGTTGATCGCGTTGCCGCCGCATCCACCCACGCCGATGACCTTGAGCCTTGCGCCGCTGTTGAAGCTCTCGTCCATTTCAATCACCATCACCCACCTCCTTGAATTTTGAACGGCCACGATTTTAGGGAAGCTCTGATTAATTATGTTTCCCTGTCATTCTGAGGGAGTGGAGCGACCGAAGAATCTCGTAACTTACTGATTTGTCTACGTGCGAGATTCTTCGCGGAGTTTATCCTGAGCGAAAAACCAAGATTCTTCGCTACGCTCAGAATGACATGCGCTTACGAATTAATCAGAGCTTCCTTGGCGTTCTGACGCCCCAGCCTGCTAAAAAAACTCCTTCATCCACGACTTCATCCTCGAGGTGAGCTTGCTGAAGACCTTGCCGTCGTTGCCCCTCTGGAACTGCGTGCCGGTCGATTGCCGCGCCCCGTACTGCACGAGGCCGACCCCGGTCGAGTACATAGGGCTCCTGACCACGTCCACGAGCCCGGTGATGTTCGCGGGGAGGCCCCTCCTGACCGGGAGGTTGAAGACCTGTTCCGCAAGCTCCATAGCGCCTTCCATGGCCGCGGTCCCGCCGGTGATGACGACCCCGGAGGAGATGAGCCCCTCGTAGCCCGACTTCATTATCTCGCGCTTGACCAGAGTGCATATCTCCTCCAGCCTCGGCTCTATTATCTCGCAGAGCATGTATTTGGAGACCGTCTTGGACTTGTTCCCGCCGACGCTCTGCACCTCGATGGTGTCGTCCTTGGAGACCATGGCGGTCATAGCGCACCCGTACTCCTTCTTTATCTTCTCGGCCTCCCCGGTCGGGGTCCTCAGGCCCACGGCTATGTCGCCCGTGACC
>JACRNN010000045.1 GCA_016234955.1 Deltaproteobacteria bacterium
ATACCCTCTTCTCTTTAAACCTCCCACCCCATACCTTGGATAGTTGGCATTTAGCGCCGTCCTTGAAACTCCTCTGCGCGGGGCAGTCGTCACAGGCCTTGTCCGCCTGCAGATATACCTCGTAGCACTTCCTGCCTAGAACATCCAAAAAATTCTTTTTTTTGAATATGCGCAGTATCTCACTGTTTACCCTTTTGATGTTAAAGTCCCTGTCGATGCCGGATATGCCGTCTCCTATGCCGTCGAATACCGCCTGCAGCCTGTCTCTGTGTTCCTTAAGCTGGTCCTCCACCTCGACATTAGGAGTGACGTCGCAGTAGATCTCGGCTACCGCGACCACCTCCCCCTTTTTGTCAAAAACAGGAGACGCCGTAAGCTCAATGTACTTCCCTCCGCCATTTGTGTTGCAGGCATGAATGCGTGTCCTCTCGACATCCCCTGTCTTAAATGCCTTTTCAGACGGACATCCCTTGCAAGGGCCGCGGCCTTTATTCAGCAGGTCGTAACAGTATGAACCTTTGACGCGCTTATGCCTGCCGGCCAATGCCGCGCCGGCATGATTAGCCCAAAGGACTTTCATATCCCTATCGATTATGACAATGCCGACGCCAATGCCTTTGATCAGAGCTTTCAGTTCCTGGCTCGGCGTAAAGAGCGGCTTGATCTTTTCCACGATATCTCTTAATACGAGGGTTATTAGGCGAGCAACAACTGTCCGTTATTTTTTTTGAAAGGGTAGAATCGCGGGAGAAAAACAGGATGGGTTGCTGATCTTTGTATTTACGCCATCAACTCAGTGGAGAGTGCCTATGCAAAGCTGAACAGAATTGATTAAACTGGTAAACCCTTTTAACAGGATATGTTCAATGCATTATAGCATTATAAAAAACGAAAAGCCCGCTTCGGTTCATGAAGTGGGCCTTTTTTCTGGTTGATTTTCTATAGTGCGTCTATTTTTAGAAAATGGCAAAGGCCACACTGATAGAACAAGCGCCGTACTCTAAACTGAAAGGACTTTGTGACGCAATTGATTTTCTTACTTCCCGAATTCAATATAACATATACAGGAAAATTGTCAATACCTTGCAGCTGTGGCACACGCGAAGGAGACGGCTATTAACCTCAAGAGGGAGGCTGTAAGGCAGGGCGTAGAAGGAGTGAGCCACACTAAACCCGGAAGACCCTAAAAAGAAAGCACCCGAGGGCACTTATTTTGAAAAAGGCTTTATTCGTGGTCTACTGAAAGTAATACCTATATACGTATTACTTCAAATCAGCAGACTCCGTCTTTAAATGGTTGAGCGTTTTCGAGAATCACGACCTTCTTTTAGTAACGGTAAAAGTAAAAATAATTCAAGATCGGTTCCTGCCAAAATCAAAAAGGGGAGGCCTGTTGCCTCCCCTTTTTTGTGGATAACCGCCGCAATTTTGCCGCAATCCGCTCTTGAATCGTGTTTGTTTTCGATTCAGCCCGATTAAGGTTGATTCGGCCGGATTCAGGTTAATCCGTTGATACGCTTATGGAATTGGGTTTGATGAAGTCGGAGTGTTTTTTGATTCAGGCTTCCAGGTATCATCCCGAACGCGGTGCTCTACCAGGCTGAGCCACGCCCCGATCTTTGAAGCTCCCCGCTGGCCTAAGCCGCGGGGAATCTTCGACATATAAGGAAGTATCTAAGGAAGCTCTGATTAATTATGTTTTTCTGTCATTCTGAGGAAGCGTAGCGACCGAAGAATCTCGTAACTTATTGATTTTATAGACGTTGAGATTCTTCGCTTTGCTCAGAATGACATGCTATTGCGAATTAATCATATAGTATCGGTTTTATATCATATCTTAATGCGCCAGGCAAGCCATTATTTCATTAACGTCAATGTACCGCCTAACCCTCTGCCCCAAGGGTGCGTCTTATCCTCAAGGCGCGGGCTTTTCCCCAATCCCGAATGAGAAAATAAAAACCCCCTGACGTGGAGGGGGCTGAGGCCGGGACTGAGGTTCGGCTTAAGGCCGGCGGTGGGGGTGCGTGCGCATCAAACGCTTTCGCCTGAAACCAGGCGGGGCTTAAACCCCGGCCTCTTCCCTCCATCCGTCAGGTCCAATAGCGGCCCCCCGGAGATAACGGACGGGGCCGCGGGCGGGCCGTCGCGCGATATATTGAAGTTTGACACAAGGTCTTTGAGCTCCGCTGCGAGACGCGCAAGGTCGTCTGTGGACTTTGCGACCTCTCCTATCGTCGAGACGTTCGATTTGGCGACATCGGCGATCGCGTCCATGTTATGCGCTATCTCATCGGTGGTGGCGCTCTGCTCCTCGGCGGACGTCGCTATCCGGCCTATCATATCGGTGACGCCGCCGACGCCGGTCACTATCCGGTTGAGGGATTCTCCGGCCTGGTGCGCGAGCCTCACCCCGTTATCGACCTTGACGGCCCCCTGGCCCATCGCCGTAACCGCCCTTGAGGTCTCATTCTGTATGGACGTTATCATGCCGCTTATCTCTTTGGTGGCCTTTGTGGTCCTTTCGGCGAGCTTCCTCACCTCGTCGGCCACCACGGCGAAGCCCCTGCCCTGGTCCCCGGCCCTGGCCGCCTCTATCGCGGCGTTGAGGGCCAGTAGGTTGGTCTGGTCCGCGATATCATTTATCACGGAGACTATGGCGCCTATCTCCTCGGAGCTCTTCCCGAGCCTCTTTATCGTCTCGGCCGTGACCGAGGCCGAGTCCGCGACCTCCTGCATCGCCGAGACCGCCTGGGAGACCACCGCTCCGCCGTTTTCAGCTATCTCCTGGGCCTTTTCCGCCGCTTCAACCGCCTGCTGGGAGTTCTTCGCAACATCCACCACGATTGCGTTCATCACCTCCATCGCCGCCGCCGCATGGGCCGTCTGTGAGGACTGCCTGCCGGCGCCGTCGGATATCTGGGTGGAGGACGTCGACAGCTCCTCGGAGGCGGACGCGAGGCGGTTGGATGATTCGGTAATCCTGCCTATCACCGTGGACATCCGGGACGCCATGGCATCGACGCTATGACCGAGGCTTGTTATCTCGTCCTCTATCTCCCTGCCGAAAAACCTTATCTTTATACCCGCCCTGCCGGTCAGATCTCCCCTGGCAAAGGCCTCGACCGTCTCTTTGACCCTCGTTATCGGCTCCAGGACCCGTCTCTTCGCCGACCACATGAAAAGGACCGCTATCACCGACGAAATAAGGGCGGATACGGCCATTATCAACACGCCCCTTAAGGCCCCGGCCCGCGCCTTGTCGGTTATAAGCCTCGTGAACCCGTCCGCGGCCGCCACAAGCCCCGGCGTATGGGTATCCACCAGGGCGTTGAACTGCGCGCTGTAGCTCTCTATCGACCGCATACCCGTCAGGATGCTCTCTTTTCTCGATTGCCAGGCATTGTCGGCCTTTTTAACGGCCACGACCACCCTCGCGCCGGAGGCGCCCCTGCCGGCAACGGACGCGGAGACGGTCTTCAACTCCTTGAGCGTCCCGTCAAAATCCGCAACCGTCTGTTTTATTTCCTTTGAAACCTCGTCCTTATCGCCGTACGAGATGAAGTAACGCTCGAAAAGATAGCTCAGCTTCGCGGTCCTCATCCTCTGAAAGCCCGATACGTTTATGTACTTGACGTAGGCGGGGTCTTTGAGCCTCTCTATGGACGAGATCATATCGTTCAGCGTCTCCACCATCGGCGACGTCGAGCTTTCGACCTCGGCCTTGCTCTTCCTGAAGGCGCCTCCGCTTTCCATGGCCTTGTCAAGGACCGCGCGCATCGCGCCCCACTTCATATCGACTTCGTCAAGCCTCGCAATCAGGTCAGGGCCGGTCACCGCCGGCGACTCTCCGGTGCCCGCGCGGAATTCACCGAGTATCCTGCCGAACTCGACTTTTTTCGCCTGGAATTGGGCCTCGAGGGATTCATTCCCGGTGGCGATGCGTCTGTTGAGGACTTCGGCAAGCTCGACGGCCCTCTTCCTCAAGGACCCGGCCCTCTCGACCTGTCCGTACTTATCGCTCATCCCGCCGACAAGCACGTAGACGACCGGTATCTGGACGATAAATAATATGAGGAGCAGGATATAGCTCCCCATGAACCTCGCTTTAACCGACTGGATATTCATGAAAAACTCCGTTGAAGAAAGACCCTCAGGAATTAAGCAACCCGACCACATCCAGGAGCTGCTCCGCCGCGAATGGCTTGAATATCCAGCAGACGGCCCCCGCCTCCCTCCATTCCATCTCCCTGCCTGAAAGGCGCTCATCCGCAAGGACTATGACGGGCGTGAACCTGCATTGCGGCAGAGACCTTATATTCATTATGAATTCGCAGAAATCGGCGCCCGCGATATCGGCCCCGGCTATTATAAGCTCCGGCCTGACCCCCTCTTGAAGTCTTTTGAGGGCCTCTGAAACGTCAAAAGCCTCGAAAACAACGCATGACTCCAGGGACAGGGTAAAGCTTGCCATTGACCTTACGGCCCTATCGTTATCCACTATCAGTATCGTCTTGCCCAAGTGTCCGCCTCTTTTGCCTGCATTAACTAAAACTTGATTCCACGGTGTCCCGCAATATAAGGGGCAAACGCCTCCTTGTTTGCATAATCATATTAATCGGCACACCGGTAAATATCTTAATCGGTAGAGGTCTGTATTCTGGGGGGGTGCCGAGGGATGATTTTTTGAGTAGCCGAAAGGATGAGCGTTTAAAATTTTCCGCGGCAAGTTGCGGAAAATTTTCAAGTAAGGAATTTATCGTTTGTAATTCGCTCGCTCCTCCCCAAAGCCAAGCCGCGGAGAATCCGCTCGCTATGCTTGTCAAACGAAACGGCTATTCCGGGTTCACTATCCCTTTACGGATAGCGGCCCTGATCATGCCGGCCATATCATTGATCTTGAGTTTCTTCATGATGTTGTTCCTGTGGGTCTTTACGGTGGCCACGGATATGAAGAGCTTTTCCGCTATCTCCTTGCTGGTCCTGCCGTCCGCGATCTGCCTTATGACCTCTCTCTCCCGCTCGCTCAACGCGTCGAACGGGTCATGGGACGCCTTTTCCTTCTTTATCATGTCGACGTAATCGTCGAGGAATTCGCCGGCTATCTCCTTGCTTACGTATTTGCCCCCGCCCAGCACCCTTTCAACAGCGCTTACGAGCTCCTCCGTTGGCGAGTCCTTCAGCACGTAGCCGAGCGCCCCGGCCCTGAAGGCGTCTATCGCGTGATATACGTCCGAATGCATCGAGAGCATCACGACCCTGGCCTGCGGGAACTGCTCGATGATCCGCTTTGTGACGGTTATCCCGTCGAGGTCCGGCATGGTTATATCCATGACTATCACGTCCGGCCTGAGCGAGAGCGCGCCCCTTATGGCGTCGGCGCCGCTCCGCGCCTCTCCGACCACCGTAAAGCGCGCGGTCTTGGAGAGCACCGACCTTATGCCGTCTCTGAATACCGGATGGTCGTCGGCTATGAATATCCGTGTCTTTTTCATGTGATATGCCCAGGGGGCCGTCAATTGATGGGATGGAACCGCATGGCAACGGCCTTGACCAGTCATGTGCCCCCGGCATAGCCGGGGGTTTACACATGATTAATTATATTCCCAATCCCGGAAGTTTTCAAGGGGCCGTGCGATCACTTCCTGAAGAATACCAGGAACATCTCCACGACGATGAGGAGGAAGATGCCGAGCTCGACGGCATACGCCCTCTTGGCGGATATCTCCTCGTGGAGCATCTTATAGGTGTTCATCACTATATCGAGCTTTTCCTTGATGCTCTCCTCCCAGTCCCCGCTCCGCAGGAGCGACATGAACGTGCTGTATATCCTCGCGTAATATACGTCTTCGGTCACCTTGAGCGCGTTGTCGACCTTTCCCGTCACCTCGGTCATGTCGGTCACTATCCGGGTTATCTTCCTGGCGAGCCTCTCGTACTCCCTCAGCCTGAAAAATGACACCCCGCCCCCGGCTGAAAGCTCGCCGTATATCGCCTTGAGCTCGTTGTCCATGACGTTGTCGTAGTACCTGAGCTCGAATATCTGGGCGTTTGCGAACTCGAGTATGTCGGGGAGGTCGGAACTGCCGGAGGGGTCTATTATGAAGGCGTTGTCGATGTGGACTATGATGAGGTCGTCGGGATAATAGCTGAACCTGTGCTTGAGCGTCTCGTTCTTCGTGGATTCGCTCAACTCCCGGCCCTCGTACAGGAGGAGCCTTGAAGGGTCGTAGAGGCTCAGGAACTCCGAGGCGCATAGCCCGCCGCCCAATCCCTCCACGTAGATTACCATGTAATCCTCTACGAACCCCTCCTTTATCTCCGGGCTTATCACGGCGTCACCGAGGCTTGCAAGGAGGCGCGTGACGTACTCAAGCGCCCTGGCCTCTATCGACCTGTCGGCGTCGAGCTCCCTGGTGACCTCCTCGAGTTTATTCAGCGTCGTGCCCGGAGGGATAGGCACGTCAAAGGCGATGGATACGACCCCAAGGTCGTAGGCCTTGGCTATGACGCCTACCTTCGTATCCTTTTCAAACAGCGGTACGGTGAACGGGCTCAGTTCGAAGGAGATGGGAGGGTTGGCGAACTGAAGGGCCTTCATGTAGGTGGTCCTGGAGAACCGGAGCCTTTTCGCGCCTTCCCCCGCCGTCCGCTCTATCATCGACAGGTCTATCTCGTGGGCGACGTCGAAAAGCCTGTAAATCAGGACCCTGCCTTTATCGATGGTAATGGTATCCAAGCGTCGTCTTTGCGGCCCCCTGTATTTAAGCTGTGCTTGATTATACCAGAAGGGAAGATTAAGGAAGCTCTGATTAATGTCTCACAATGGGATATAAAATCCCTCGCCTTCCAGGCGAAAACTTCCAGTGCGGGTTAGAGAGTTTTTATAGGCATCACCCTCCCCGACCCATCCTTCGGATGGGCGCCCCGCCCCTCCCATCGAGGGAGGGGAAGGGTGAGGGGTTTTAGTTGAACCTGTAAAAAATGAGCGATTAAGATTCAGGTCGGGCTTTCAGCCGACCAAAACTTTGAACCTACCGCCTTCCAGGCGGTAGTGATTCAGTTCCTTGGTTCGTCATTGCGAGCCCTTCGCTCCGCTCAGGATAAACTCCGCGAAGCAGGCTCATCTTCAGGTAAATCGACGCCCTGGATGCTTTGTCGCGTAAGGCCGCACAGGTGGCGGCAGGAGTTTCCTCCCGCCGCATCCGAGGCTGATGCTGTCAGGAGGAAACTCCTGACAGACGGAACGCTAAAAAAAGACGTCTGAGACAAGCAGGCCCGTTCCACCGCTGAACCGGGCGGAACGGGCCTTATATCCTACTTCGGCTCTACCGGATAACCGGCTCTTACCCAGGCGTCAAAGCCTCCCTTGAGCGCCTTGACCCTCTGAAAGCCCTTTGACTGAAGTATCAGCGCCGCACCGGCGCTGGAGGCCTCGTCCGGTCACGTGCAATAGGTGATTATCTCCTTGCCCATCGGAAGCTCCGCGGACTTTTCGTCCAGGTCGCTGTAGGCCATCCTTACGGACCCCTTTATCCTGACCTTGCTCGACCTGTACGAGCCGCCGGAGCGCACGTCGAGTATGACGATGCCTTCGCCGCTGTCGATCTTTGCCTTGAGTTCGTCAACCGTTATCCTCGGCACCCGGGAAGAATCCGCGGCATAGACACGCGCCGAAAAGATTACAAACGCCACGGCCGCAAGTACGAAAAACAGTCTGCGCATCCGTTACCCCCTTTTTTTGTTTTTACCGGCCGGTTAAAATTCCCCGCAACTTGGGCTTAGGAAAATTTTCAAGTAAGGAATTTATCGTTTGCAATTCGCTCGCTCCTCCCAAAAGCCCAAGCTGCGGGGAATCCGCTCGCTATGCTTGTTGACACCCCCGGCGGGCGGCGTAAAGTCCGTCCAAGCCTATTTCCCATGCCCGCCCTGACGCGGGCTAACAGGTCGCTGAAAAAGCCCCATCTGCTTTGTCGTCATCGTCGCTCGTCACTGCGGCGTACATAAGAAGTACGCCTTTCTCACTTCTCGACTCCTCGCATCTGTAACTTTTTGAGCAACCTGTCCTATTTTGAGTTTTTCCGCATCCTGCTAAATGATGAGCTTTGCTATGATATCATTGAGCTGGCCGACTGTAAAAGGCTTTCTGATGTGCAGGTTTCCGGTCTGGCGCAGGAACTTCTGCGTCTCCGGGTTCTTGCTGTCCCCCGAAATGAAGATTATCCTCCCGGCAACGCGGGGCTTTATCCTCTTGACGTGCTCGTAGAAGGCCTTGCCGTCCATGCCCGGCATCTTTATGTCGCTGATTATCAGGTCATAGTCGCTTTCCTCTATCTTTTTAAGCGCCTCATCCGCGGACGAGCACATTTCCACTGTGAACCCGGAAAAACTCAGAGCCTCGTTCAGGAGGTCCCGCACAAGGGGCTCGTCGTCGAGGACAAGGGACTTGAGGCCCCTGGCCCTGGACTTGAGCGAATTCGCGCGGGGCCCGGCCGAGGCCGCGGCCTCGCTTTTCTCCGTCCCTGCGGTAATCGGCAGTTCGACGAAGAATTCCGTGCCGCCGGACGGGCGGCTTGAGAAGTAGATATTGCCCCCGTGCTCCCTTATTATGCCGTAGGAGATGGACAAGCCGAGCCCGGTGCCCCTGCCGACGTCCTTTGTGGTGAAGAACGGGTCGAATATCTTGCCGGCGACGTTCTGGGGGATGCCCTTGCCCGTGTCCTCGAACCTTACTACTATCCTGTCGCCGTTTTTGCGGCTCGTGATCCTGATCCTGCCCGGTTTTCCGGTATCGTGGATGGCGTCCCTCGCGTTGTTCAAGAGGTTCAGGAAGACCTGGAGCATCTGGTTGTCGTCGATCATCGTATAGGGAAGGGGCTCTTCGAGGTCCGTCTCCACCTCTATGTTCTCCACCTTGAGCTGATAAGCCCGCAGGTCGACGCAGTTCTCTATCACCCTGTTCACGGACTCGTACCTCTTCTCCGGCCTCTTCCACCGCGCGAACGTCAGGAGGTTGTCGATGATCTTCTTGCACCTGTGGGAGGCTTCGTTTATCTTCCTGATCTTCGAGGAAGCGTCCTCGTCCAACCCGCCCTGTTCGAGCATAAGCTCGGAGAAGCACATGATGCCGGTGAGCGGGTTGTTGATCTCGTGCGCGACGCCGGAGACGAGCTCCCCGAGGGAAGAGAGCTTCTCGGACTGCATGAGCCTGCCCTGGAGGTTCCTGTGCTCGGTGACGTCCCTTATGTAGACGACCGCCATGCCCGGTTCGGCCTCCGTGCTCAAAAAGGGGAAGGCCCGCCACCGGAGGATGCTGCCGTCCGCGGCAATCAACTCGGCGTCCGCGGGCTTGCCGGTCCTGACGGCCGCCTTTATCGGGCAGTCCTCCGGCGGCTCTATCCCGAAAAAGCCGTAGATGTTCCTCCCAACCGCCGCCGGTTCGCTCACCTTGAACCTTTCGGTGAAATGCCTGTTGGCCTCCATCACGCCGTAGTCATGGTCCACAAGGAGGATATACTCCGTTACGCTGTCGTAGATGAGCCTGAGCTTGTCCTTCGCCTCCTTAAGCTCATGCTCCTCCATCGTTATTATGGTATTCGCCTTTTTCAGCTCCGCGTTCTTCCTGTCGAGGTCCTCGTTCAGAAGCCTCAGTTCCTCGTTGATTGCGTGCAGTTCCTCGGTCTGGCTCTGGGTCTCCTCGTATGCGACCTCGAGTTCCTCGTTGGTCTTCTTCATCTCCTCGTTGAGCCCGGCCAGCTCCCTGTTCTTGACCTCTATCTGCTCGAGGTGCCTGCGTCCGTCCTCCTCGCGCCTTACCACCTCGTCCATCATGGAGTTGAACGTGACGGCGAGCCTCTTCACCTCGTCCCCCGTATCGAAGGGCGGGACGACGCCGGCCCTTGCCAGCCTGTCCCCCCCGGCGAAAGAGGCGACCTTGCCGCTCAAGGACCTTAGCGGGCTCGTTATCCTGGCCTTTGAGATGAGGGCGCTGATAAAGGCGATGGCGAGCCCCACGGCCGTGATGACGATGATGAGGCGCTGGTTCTCCTTCTGTATGACCCAGAGGCTCTCCCTCGGTATGCTGGCGTCCAGCGTCCCTATTACGTCGCCCCTGTTGTCCCTTATGGCATCGAATATGGAGATATACGACATGCCGGGCGAGCCCCACTCCAGGAAGAACGGCCCCCCGGAAGAGACCCCCGCGAGGGCCTCGACCGGCACCGCCGTCCATTTAAGGCTGACGCCGGACTTGTCCATCAGGTTGGTCGAGACGCGGGCGCCTTTCAACGAGACGGTGGCGAAGAAGTCCGGGAACCTCTGCGCCACGGCCTCAGGCAGGTGGTTGTCGTTATTGAGCACGTCGCCGGTCACTATCGCCCCCACGGGTCCGTTGCGCTCGCTCAGCACCGGGGTCACCACCATCAGGGCGATAGCCTCGTCAGGGGGGCGCCTCAAGTCTTGCGCCCCCTCCGCCCAGTTGGACGCGGCGGGCTTTGGAAAGATGCCGTCCATAAGCTCGTTGCCTTCGAGCCTCAGCACCTCCCTGCCGAGTATCTCCGTGGATATCTTCGGTTCGGCGCTCTTAAGGGCGTAGGAGACAAGGCCGTTTAACGGAAGCGCGTCCCCCGAGTAATCGCCGTTCAGGCGCGCTATAACCACTCCGTCGCCGTCGACGACGTACCATACGTCCACGTATGGGCGCATCCGCTTCCAGGTGGACATCATCTTCTTGAGGTATGTCTTATCGCGCCGGGCCACGGCGCCCTTGATATCTTCCATGGACGCGGCCTGCAGCATCCCGTAGCGCATCTGCTCGCCCCTGGCGTAATACTCGGTCCACGCGGCCTTGAGCCCCATGGACGCCTTGTCACGCGCCTCCTTCATCAAACGCGCGTTGATGACCTTGTACGACGCGTAGGAGAGGATCGCCATGGGCACTAATATCACGGCGAGGAACGCCACCGTGAGCTTGAAGCCGAGCGTCATATCGTAGTAGTACTTCATCATCAAGCGGCCCATGGCTCTCACTCCGCCTTCCTGTATACGCTGATCCCTTTGCCCGCGCTTGAATACCTGACGTATCCTGACGCGAACGCGGACGGCACCACCTCGGCCTTGCCCAGCACGAGGAGACCCCCGGGTTTCAAGGCGTAGTCGAGCTTTTCAAAGACCTTCTCCTGAAGGGCCTTGTTGAAATATATGAAGACGTTCCTGCAAAAAAGTATCTTGACCTTTGAGATCGACGGGCTTCCGACTATGTCGAGGGCGCCGAACTTAACCAGGTTCCTTATGTTGTATTTGACCTTGCGGCAGCCGTCGTCCCTGAAAAAAAACCTCTCCATGCGCTCCGCGCTTACGTTGGCCACGGACTCTTCCCTGTACCTGGCCCTGCGCGCCGCGTCGATGGCCTCGTGGTCGAGGTCGGTGGCGAATATCTTCGTCTGCCTCAGTCCCTCTTCGCTCAGGAACTCCGAAAGGAGGATAGCCAGGGAATACGCCTCCTCGCCGTGAGCGCACCCGCAGCACCAGGCCCGTATCCCCTCGTCCGGGGAGAACTCCCTCCTTAGCTCCGCGTCCAGGAATTCAAAGACGTTCGGCTCCCTGAAGAACTCGCTGACCTTGACGGTAAGATTGGAAAAAAGGCGGGTGTATTCGGAGGGGTCTCTGTCGAGGAGGTCGCGGTAGTCGCTGAAGGATGAAACGCCGGCGGCGCCGAGCCTCTTCAATATCCTGCGCTTCAGGCTCGAACTTTTGTAATCGCGGAAATCCCAGCCGCGCTCGGAAAATATCTTCTCAAGGAGCAAGGACTGTTCCTCCTCGAAGATGTTGGAGATATGCTCTGTCCCCGATGAATGAGCCATAGGCCTGTGTGTGTGATGTTTGTTATATTTTACACCTGAAAAAACATTAAATCAAGGTTTATCAAACCGATTACAATCTGGAAACACGCGGGAATGACATCGTGGCGCATCTGCTTTTCAACGCCTCTGTTATCTGCTATTATCACGCTGTATGGAGATATCAACACATCTTAAAGTCGTCATACCGCTGGTAAAGGCCTCTGACCACGACGGGGTCTTAAGTGAGCTCTACGCGAGTCTTGAGCTTGCGGCCGGCGCCGACAGGGCCAAGGTAATATGCGATTTCAAGGGCCACGAAAACTCCAACGCGGCGCTCTCGAGGGCGCAAACGGCCATATTCCACTGCCTCTCCGAAGAGATAACGGAGCCTTTGATAGCGGTCGCGGTCTCTAAAAAAGGGGTGCCTGAGCCCAAAGGCGGGGGCAGGTTGCATGTATTTTTCGTGTTGTTATCCCCCATAAGGGACAGCGGAACCCACCTCCAGCTCCTCTCCAGGCTCGAGGGGATAGCCCTGGACAGGGCCTTCCATCACGCCATACTCCGTACAGGTGATGAGGCCGGGATAAGAAAGGAGATCGAAAAGGCCGAAGGGGCCTCGCGCACCCTGTACATGCCGCTTTCGAGGGAAGAGGTCTTCTCAGAGCTCGAAACCACTGAAAAGGGGCTGACCGAGGAAGAGGCGAGGAGGAGGCTCAAGACGGCCGGGCCGAACACCCTGAAGAAGGCGGTAAACATATCGCTCATAAAGGACTTTTTCTCAAACCTCTTTTTCAACCTCTTCGCCGTGCTCCTATGGGCGGGCGGGTTCATGGCCTTTGCGGCGGACATGGCCGAGCTCGGATGGGCCATATTCTCGGTTATAATAATAAACGCCGCCTTCAGCTTCTGGCAGGAGTACAAGGCCGAGCGGGCCGTGGAGGCGATAAAGAGGCTTCTGCCGCGCAAGGTCAGGGTCGTAAGGGACGGTGAGGTCAAGGAGATAGACGCCTCGGTCCTTGTGCCGGGGGACCTTATCAACCTCTCGGAGGGCGACAGCATACCGGCGGACGGCAGGCTCGTGGGGGCCCAGGACATGCGCGTGGACAACAGCGCCCTCACCGGCGAGAGCAAGCCCGTATACAAACTCGCCGAGCCTCTGCCGAGCGAGCGCGGCTTCATCTGGACGGAGGTCCCGAACCTCGTCTTCGCCGGCACCTCGGTGCTCTCCGGCGCGGGCAGCGCGATAGTGACGGCCACGGGGATGGATACCGAGATAGGCCGGGTAGCGTCCATGACCGAGGCGATAAGGCCGGAGAAGAGCCCCCTGCAAAAAGAGATCGTCCGCATAACAAAGACCATCAGCCTCATAGCGGTTTTCCTCGGCGTGGTATTCTTCTTCCTCGGCTACCGCATGGCGGGGCTCACCTTCGCGGAGAGCTTCCTCTTCGCCATAGGCATAATAGTGGCCAACGTGCCGGAGGGGCTCCTGCCCACGGTATCGCTGTCGCTCGCCATGGCGGTGCAGAAGATGGCCGAGAGGAAGGCGATAGTAAAAAAGCTCTCCGCCGTTGAAACGCTCGGCTCAGCCACCGTAATATGCACGGACAAGACCGGCACCCTTACCGCCAACCAGATGTGCGTGGCGAAGCTATTCGTGGACGGCCTTCTGATAGAGGTCACGGGCTCGGGGTACGAACCCGCCGGGGAGTTCGTATTGAACGGGAAGCCGGTCGCCGGGGAGGACTTGCTGGCCCTCGGGGCAACGGGGCTTTTGACGGCCTCGGCCCTGTGCAACAACGCATCCTTGCGCCCGCCGTCAAATGAGCGCGGCTACTGGACCATCACCGGCGACCCGACGGAAGGCGCCCTTGTCGCGGCCGCGGCAAAGGCGGGCCTGCGGCTCGACGACCTCGCCGTGAGGTTTCCGAGGACCGCCCAGCTCCCCTTCGACAGGATAAGGAAGAGGATGACGACGATCCACTCGGTAAAGGACGCGGGCGCCCTCGGCCTGCGGGGCGCCGACCGGGGGACCGGAGCTATAGCCGTCACAAAAGGCGCCCCCAGGGAGACACTCGAACTATGCTCGCGGGCGTACCTCGGCGGCAAGGACGTGGAGATGACCGAAGGGTACAGGAATAAGGTCCTCGAAGAGAACGACCGCATGGCCTCGATGGGCTTGAGGATACTTGCCGTGGCCGCGCGCGGGGTCGAGGCAAAAAGGTCATACCTGAACGATGAGGTGGAGACCTCCCTCACCTTTATCGGCCTCGTGGCGATGCTCGACCCGCCGAGGCCGGAGGTGAAAAAGGCTGTCGGCGACTGCAGGGAGGCCGGAATAAAGATAGTCATGGTAACGGGCGACTACGGGCTTACGGCCCTGTCGGTGGCCGCTCAGATAGGGCTCGGCCTGAACCCGAGGCTAATAACCGGGGAGGAATTGAGCGCCATGGGCCACGGGGTGTTGCAGGGGGTGCTCAAGGAAGGCGGGGCGATATTCGCGAGGGTGGCCCCGAAGGACAAACTGAGGGTCGTCACCGCGCTCCAGGACAACGGGGAGATAGTGGCCGTGACCGGCGACGGGGTGAACGACGCCCCGGCGCTTAAAAAAGCCGACATAGGGGTGGCGATGGGCCTCAGGGGGAGCGACGTGGCGAAGGAGTCCGCGGAGATAGTCCTTGCGGACGACAACTTCGCCACCATAGTGGAGGCGATACGGGAAGGCAGGGCGGTATTCGCCAACATAAAGAAGTTCATAACCTATATCTTCGCCAGCAACATACCGGAGATAGTGCCGTTCATAGCGTTCGTGTTGTTCAGGATACCTCTTCCGCTGACGGTCATGCAGATTCTGGCCGTGGACCTCGGCACCGACGTCTTCCCCGCGCTCGGCCTCGGCATGGAGCCGCCTGAGGCCGGGGTGATGAAACAGCCGCCCAGGCCTAAGCACTCAAGGCTCCTTGATTTCAAGACCCTTGTTAGGGCCTATCTATTCCTCGGGCCCATAGAGGCCGCGCTCTGCCTCGGCGCCTTCTTCTTCGCCTACCGGTTGAGCGGCTGGTCCCCCGGAGAAACGATGTCCGGGAGCGGGGCCGTATATGCCGTCGCCACGACAATGACCTTCGCGGGCATAGTGGCGACCCAGATAGGCAACGTCTTTGCGTGCAGGACCGGGAAGGATTCGGTCTTTACCGCTGGCATCTTCAAGAACCGGTTCGTCCTCTACGGCATAGCGGCCGAGGCCGTCATCATGCTCCTGCTCATATACGTACCGCCGCTCGCGCGCGTCTTCGGCTTCGCCCCCCCGGGGTGGAAGGGGTGGGGACTGCTCCTGATATTCCCTGTGGTGATGCTCGCCTCCGACGAGGCGAGAAAGGCCCTTTTAAGAAAAAAAACGCGGCCTCGGCATGATTGACGGTATAAAAAAACTTGAATATCCTCCATAGGTTCTATATCATAAAAGAGTCAAGGTTCCCTTCAATTACCCCGCCATAAATGGCGGGGATTGTCGGCAAGGTACTTGCCTTTCTTTTATATAGCTCGGCTTTGACCCGCCCTTGAAAGGGCGGGATTTTCGCCGAGCACCCGATTAAAAAGGATGGGTATTTATGTCTGAACAGGCAAATAGCAGGGATTCAGTAACCATCGTCCTATTCAGCGGCGACCTGGACAAGGCCATAGCCGCCTTCGTGATAGCCACCGCCGCCGCGTCCATGTGTATGAAGGTCAATATTTTCTTCACCTTCTGGGGCTTAAACGTCATAAAGAAAAAGGGCGGGCTCATAAAGGGGCGCAACTGGATGCAGAAGATGCTCAACATGATGAACTACGGGCACGCGCGCAGGCTCGCCCTCTCGAAGATGAACATGCTCGGCATGGGCCCGGCCATGCTCAAGGCGATGATGGCGCAAAAAAAGGTCCCGGGCATCCATGAATTCATCTCCACGGCCCATGAGCTCGGCGTCAAGTTCTACCCGTGCGAGATGAGCATGAGCGTGATGGGGCTCAAGGAAGAAGACTTCCTGGACGAATGCCAGGGGGTGATCGGGGCCGTCTCATACCTCGCGATAGCGAAGGAATCGAACGTAAACCTATTTATCTGACGCGGCCGCGTCAAGCACGGTTTTCATCCGCGTTGCTTCAAAGGCGCGGGAAGTCCTATTACCGGTAACAGAGGTGCTTCATAATGTCACAATATCAGGTGGATAAGACCCTGGATGCCCGCGGGCTTTGCTGTCCCATGCCGTCCGTAAAGACCGCCCTGGCGCTTGAGAGGATGGATTCCGGCAACGTCATCGAGGTGCTTACCGACGACCCGGTGTCGAGGAGGGACCTGCCGGTCTGGGCGCAGAGTACCGGCAACATACTCCTGGGCGTGGAAGAGGAAGACAAGACCATCAGAATATATATTCAAAAGGCTTGAGAAATGGCCGGCGTATACCACCTCGACCTTGAAAAGAGAGACCTCCTGGGGGCCGACACGGCCCTCCTGCCGGGCGACCCCGCCAGGGTCCCGGTAATCGCCTCCCGCATATCAAAGGCCTTCGGCAAACCGTCCTATCTCCTTGCGTCCAAGAGGGAGTTTACCACCCATATCGCCTCCATAGGCGGGAAAAATATCGTCATAACGTCGACCGGCATAGGCGGGCCGTCGACCTCCATCGCGGTGGACGAACTCGCCCGGCTCGGCATAACCACCTTCATAAGGGTGGGCACCACCGGGGCCATCCAGGAGAGGATAAGGAACGGAGACTGCGTGATAACGACCGGGGCCGTAAGGCTGGACGGCGCCTCGACGCATTACGCCCCCATAGAGTACCCGGCCGTGGCCCACATAGAGGTCGTATGCGCCCTCATAAGCGGCGCAAGGAAGGCCGGGGTCAGGTGCCATGCGGGCGTCACCGCCTCATCCGACACGTTCTATCCGGGCGAGGAGAGGACCGACTCTTTCATGAAATACAAGCTCCGGAGGTTCCGGGGCGCGACCGTTGAGTTGAGGATGCTCAACGTGCTCAACTACGAAATGGAATCCTCGACGCTCCTGACCATGACCTCGGCCATGGGGCTGCGGGGCGGGTGCGTAACCGGGGTGGTCAACAGGGGCTCAACAGGCAGGATCACCGAGGCGGCCCTTAAAAAGGGGGAGGAGAACGCCGTCTCCACCGCCGTCGCGGCGGTGGAGATACTTTTGAGGGGCGGAGGCGTCTCTCACGGATTCTGACCCCGCCGCCTCTCACGCCATCCCGAAGTCGCCCTCCTTCTCAAACAGGACCATGAACTCGTCCTCCGGCGCCGGCTTTGAGAAGTAATACCCCTGCATCCTGTCGCAGTCGAGGTACTTCAGGAACTTGAACTGCTCGAACGTCTCCACGCCCTCGGCTATCACCTCGAGCTTCAGGCTGTGGGCGAGCCTTATTATGGCTATGGCTATCGAGGCGTCGTCCTGGCTCTGCGTAATGCCCTGGACGAACGACCTGTCTATCTTGAGCATGTCTATAGGCATGCGTTTCAGATAGCTCAGGGATGAAAACCCGGTCCCGAAATCGTCTATCGAGAACCTTATGCCCGCCGACTTCAGCTCCCGCATCCTCTCTATCGTCTCCCCCGAGTTCTCCATGATGATGGACTCGGTGAGCTCGAGCTCCAGGTACCTGGGCGGCAGGCCCGTCTCCTCGAGTATCCGCATCACCGACTGGACGAAGTCGGCCTGCTTGAACTGGCGAGAGGAGATGTTAACCGCCATGATTACCGGGCGGCCTGCTTCATGGAGCTTCCCGCATTGCAGGCACGCCATGCGCAGAATCCTTTCTCCGAGGTCGATGATGAGGCCGGTCTCTTCGGCCACGGGAATGAACTCCTCCGGGGAGATAAGCCCGGATTCCATGGACCGCCAGCGCGCCAGGGCCTCCACCCCCTCTATCCTCCCCGTCTTTATCGTCACCTGCGGCTGGTAATGGAGGAAGAACTCGTTCCTTTCCAGCCCCTTGCGCATCATGTTCTCGGTATTGAAAAATTTATAGGCCTTTTCGTTCATGAACGGCCTGTATATCCTGTAAGTGCATCCGCCGTCCTCCTTCGCCTTGTACATGGCGGTGTCGGCGTTGGCCAGCAGCTCTTCGGCGTGCTGGCCGTCATACGGGTATATGCTCACCCCCATGCTCGCCGACACATACGTCTCGCGCCCCTCGATGACGAACGGCACGCCGAGGGCGGTGTATATCTTTTTTATCACGTTCACCACGTCCTCCGGCTTGCCTATCTCGTGCAGGAGCACGGTGAACTCGTCCCCGCCGATCCTCGCGACGCTGTCGGGGCCGACCCTGGCCACGACGTCGCCCTCGAAGAGGCAACCCTTGAGCCTCTGCGCCACGGCGCTCAAGACCCCGTCGCCGAAGGCGTGCCCGAAGGTGTCGTTGATTATCTTGAACCTGTCGAGGTCGAGGAAGATTATCGCCGAGAACCTGTTCTTCCACCGGCTGCTCGCTATCATCCGGTTGAGCATGTCCAGGAGCATGCGGCGGTTGGGCAGCCCTGTCAGGAAGTCATAGTACGCCATCTCCCTTATCGTCTTTTCCGCCCTCCTCCGCTCTATTACGCCGGAGACTATGTCGGCCACGGAGGCCAGGAACTCGACCTCCTTTTCGTCCATCGGATGATCCTCCTCCAGGTAGAGGTTGATCACGCCGAGGGTCTCCCCCCTGTAGAGCATGGGGACGCAATAGTGTCCGTGGGGAACGATCCCTTCGTATCTGTTCTCATGTCGCTCATCAACCAGCGCCGCGTACTCCATCTTGCGGTAGAGAGCCGCCCTCCCGCACAGGCACCTGCCGAAGGGGAGCCTTCCGCACAGGCTCAGCATCGACTCGGTAAACCCTATCTGCGCCTTGAGTGTCAGGGTGTCCGGCTCATCGACAATCCATATGCCGCCCTTCCTATTGGCGTTCGGGAACGGGGCGGTAATCAGGCAATCGAGCGTCTTCTCAAGCGTCTCCTCCAGGGGGGCGTCCTCCAGCGATATGGTGAGTATCCTGTTTATCAGCGTCTGATGGCGCAGGCTCTCCTTGAGCCTCTCATCGGCGTTCAATTTCCTTGAGGAGCTTGAACGCCAGAGGTAGAGCGCCGGGGCGGTGAGAGAGAGCAGGATGGTGGAATGGAGCAGATAATCGAGCGGGCCGTCGTGGATCGACAGGTACCGCGCTATCCTGTGCGTGGCGTATTCGATGCCGAGCACCATTGGCGTCCACACGGCCAGGGCGGCCCGGGAGTTTTTCTTAAGTCCTTCCTTCATGACCCCCCTGGATAAGACAACACGCCTCCGGGTCTCAGGGTGAGGGCTTTGCAGGGAGCGTTTTTATCATGGTGGAATCCCGGGTCAGGGGATGGGGAGGTCCGCGGCATGAAAAATCCCCTGTCAGGGACGCCTTACATGCCTATTTGAACATGCATAGCGAGCGCATTACCCGCGGCTTGCCGCGGGGAGCTTCAAGCCTCATGCGGTAGCGCAGGCAACGGACCCTACAAACACGTCCACTATATCAGGGTCGAACTGGGTGCCGCGGCAACGGTGGAGCTCATTTACGATGTCGGCCATGGACTTGCCCTTCCTGTAGGGCCTGTCGGCGCCCATGGCGTCCACGGTGTCGGCCACCGCCAATATCCTCGCCATGAGCGGTATCGCGTCCCCCTTCAGACCGTCGGGGTACCCGGTGCCGTCATAGGCCTCGTGGTGGTGCCTGATGGCGGGCACGACTTCCTTCATCTGCTTTATGGGAGCGAGTATCTCGGCGCCCTTTTTCGGGTGGAGCCTCATGACCCTGCTCTCCTCCGGGGTGAGCTTGCCGGGCTTGTCGAGTATGGCCTCATAGGTGGCGAGCTTGCCTATGTCGTGCAGAAGCCCGGCAAGCTCGATCGTCTTCAATTCCCCGGCTGTAAAACCGAGACCCTGCCCTATGGACAGGGCGATCTTCGTAACACGGTCGGAATGGCCGCTGGTCCACGGGCTCTTTGCGTCTATGGCCGCCGAGAGCGTCCTTACGACCCCGATGAAGAGCCCCTCGAGGTCTTCCACGAGCCTGGAATTCTCGAGGGCCACCCCTATCTGGGAGGCGAGCTTCTCTATTATCGAGAGGTCTTCAGGGGCATAGGCCGCCTGACGCTTCGCCCCGACGGACAGTATGCCCGCGACCTCGCCCTTTATGACGACGGGGACGCGCAGATGGGACAGAAACCCTTCTTCCATTAACATTTTCTCTAAATGCGGCGGGTCTTTCAACTCCCTGAGGTTGGCTATGAACTGGGGCCTGCGGGTCTTGAGCATATCCGTTGTGTTCGTATCCCTGAAGTCGATAAAGGACCCCTTCTTGATGCCCTCAATGCCGAACCCGGCGGCGTAATTGAAACCTTTTTTTTCTTCGTCGACCAGGGCTATCGTCGCCCTGTCGCAGGGGATTACCTTCCCCGTCATCCTCACCGCGGTTTCAAGTATCTCATCCGGCTCTATCATCGATAGTATGCCGACGTCTATCTCGTGCATGGCCTGTATGGTCTCCACCTTGCGCGACAGCTCCATGGTCTTGTCTATCGAGTCCTTGAAGAGCCGGGCCTCCTCAATGGCTGTGGAGACCTGGCTGGAGATGCCGCGGATGACCTGCCTGTCCCTTTCGGTAATCCCCCCTGAGAACCTCCCGGTCTCTTGCGCGTAAAGGCACGCGAGCACGCCGAGGGGGTTCTCCCTGCCCATGAGCGGGATCATGACGCAGGCCTCGCCCCCCTCAACCCATTCAAACGGCGGGCCCGCCGGCCCACGGCTATCCTCTCCGCCAGTCGAGGGCCGCCCGGAGGAGAGCCTCTCAAGGACAGGCTCCCTCTTATTAAACGCCTTTTCTATGGAAGGGATATTCACGTCGAGGCTCTCAACCCTGAAAAAGGGGACCTTGTCGCGGGCAAGCCCGGAGGCGCGGCGCGGCCGGAGCTTGCCCGTCCTGTAGTCGATGGTATAGGCGAGACAGACGTCGCAGGCCATGACCCTGCCGACGCACTCCACGACGTGCTCCAGAAGCCCTTCTATGTCGGTGGTCTGGGCCGTGGCGTCCGCTATCATAAGGAGACGCCTGTTAAGCTCCATCTCCGAGCCGATTTTTTCCTCGGCCTTCTTCGACTCGGTTATGTCCTCCATGATATGGATGAAGAGGCTGTTCATGGATCCGCCGGCCTTCAACGGATAGCTCCTGACCTTAAAGGTTTTATTGACCGAGGGTACCGCCACCTCCTCTTCCTCTTCCTCTTCTTTCTTATCCTTGACGGACGCCTCCCACTCCCCGCAGTTCATACATACCTTGAAAGGGCCTTTCATTACAGGGAACACCTCATGGTAGACCCTGCCGATGATCTCCTTAAATGACAGCCCGGCGCACTCCATGTAGGCCCTGTTGCACCTTGTGACGTGGAAGTCCCTGTCATGGATGAAGATGGGGTCCGCTATGCTGTCGAAGGTCGATTCCCACTCGGCCTTGGCCCGCGCTATGCCCGTATTTGACTCGTTCAGGTCCTCGAGTATATAGAGCATGGCCCTGCGCGTCTCGTCAATGTCCCGCTCTCGTTCCCTGAGCCGCTCTATCTCGGAGGCGAGCCTTTTTAGCTGGAGTTCCAGCCCCTCCGCCCTTTTTGCCTCAACGTCCAT
Source organism: Deltaproteobacteria bacterium (assembly GCA_016234955.1). Taxonomy (GTDB): domain Bacteria; phylum Desulfobacterota; class GWC2-55-46; order GWC2-55-46; family GWC2-55-46; genus JACRLF01. Next base: position 21,514 of record JACRNN010000045.1, read on the forward strand.
TCCCCTCACCTGCCTTTTGTCCGTTCACAGACGGACCTGAGCCTGCGTACCTCCTGCCTGAGCTCCTCCATCTTCAGCTCCCTGCCGACCATCACCTTGTTCATACGCTCCATCTCCGTGAGCCTCTGCTCAAGCTCGTTCTCAAGCCTCCTGCGTATGGTCATGTCCCGTATCACCCCTATGAACATCCAGCTCCCGTCGAGCTTTTCCGCCGAAAGGCTCAACTCCACCGGGAACTTCAATCCGTCCTTTCTCAAGCCCTCAAGCTCGACCGTCTTGCCGATGACCTTCGTCTCCCCCGTGGCGAGGAACCTCTCCATCCCCTTTCGGTGAGCCTCCCTGTACTCATCCGGTATAATAATCTCAATAGAACCGCCTGCCGCCTCAGCCTCGGAATAACCGAACATGAGCCCGGCCGCCCGGTTCCACAGGGTAATCCTGCCGCCCTCATCGACCGCCAGTATGGCGTCGAGCGAAATATCGACCGCAGTCTTGAACTTCTCCAGCTCATTGAGTTCGCGCACATGACCTCCTGATTCGAGGGTAGCAACGATAGCTCGATAGCGAACGGAACCAATACCCGGAAGGCCCGTAAAAACAGGTCCTGCTCCGGATGCCTGCGAGCCAAAGCCGCGGAGCGGTTCATTTGATGTTTATCCGAGATGCTAAAGAGAGATTATACCAAAAAGACGGGGATGAAATTTCTACGAAGGGTCTTGATGCTCCGGGGTTTTGAAAAGATGTGCTCTTTTAAGCCTGTGGAATATGTGGATGCCTCATGCTACGCCTTTACGCCTGCCGCGCTTATCTCCTCTCTCATCCGGGATATGGTCTTGCCGTAATCCTTTGTCCCGAATATCCCCGAGCCTGAGACAAAGACGTCGGCCCCGGCGAGCGCTATCTGTCTTATGTTCTCCACCTTCACTCCGCCGTCCACCTCGAGCTCGATGGGACGGCCCGTCTCCTCTATCATCCTTCTTGCCCTGGCTATCTTCTTAAGGCTCGATTTGATGAAGCCCTGGCCGCTGAAGCCGGGGTTCACGGACATTATGAGCACGAGGTCGACGTCTTCAACGATATCCTCGAGGCAGCTTACCGGGGTCGCCGGGTTTATGGAGACCCCCGCCTTCACGCCGAGCTCCTTTATCGCCTGGACGGTCCTGTGCAAATGCCTGGTGGCCTCGGCATGGACGGTGATAACGGAGCTCCCGGCCTTCGCGAACTCCGCTACGAACCTCTCCGGCGCGTCTATCATCAGGTGGACGTCGAGCGGGATTGAGGTCGCCCTCTTTATCGCCTCCACCACGAAAGGGCCTATCGATATGTTCGGGACGAAGCGGCCGTCCATGACGTCCACATGGACGTAGTCGGCGCCGGCGTCCCCTATGTCCTTGAGCTCCTTCTCAAGCCTTGTAAAATCCGCTGACAGCACTGACGGAGATATCTTCATCGTTTCTGACCTTCCAATCTCTTTTTTGGGACGCCCGCTCCAAACCCCGGATGAATAAAGGGCCGGATACTCTATCTTCCTCTCCCGAGGGCCGTGCCCCATGCGCCCCACTCTATTTATTTAACAGATTCAGCCTCTTTTGTCCATTTTTAAATTCCATTTTTTTAGCGTTGCGAACCCTACCGATGGAGTGGCCGCAAGAGGCGGACTCGGGGGGGGGATGCTCAGCAGTAAAGGGGGCTCTTGCACGTCAAGACCTGCTCGGCCCTGGTCCCGGCCCTGTAGACAGTAATGCCCTTACACCCGAGCTTATAGGCCATGAGGTACGCGTCCCTCACCTCCTCCACCGTCGCCCCCGGCGCGAGGTTTATGGTCTTGCTCACGGCGTTGTCCGTATGCCTCTGGAAAGCGGCCTGCATCCTTATATGCGCCTCCGGGCTTATATCGAAAGCCGTTGGGAAGACGTTTTTGACCGCCTCCGGGACGTCGTCCCTTTTCTTTATGTCCCCGTTGTCCGCCATGTAGCTGATAAGCTCAGGGGTGTAGAACCCCTCCTCCCTTGCGACCTCTTCCACAAGGGGGTTGACCTCCGGCATCCTGACCCCGTTCAAGACCTGTCTGGTATAGCTCAGGGAATAGAACGGCTCTATGCCGGAGGAACACCCGGCTATGATGCTGAGCGTGCCCGTGGGGGCGATCGTCGTAGTCGTGGCGTTCCTCACCAACGCTCCCCCCGGCTTGTCAAATACGCTCCCCTTGAAGTTCGGGAACCCGCCCCTCGCCTTTGCCAGCGCCCTCGATTCGTCCCAGGACGTCTCCCTTATGAACCCCATCACCTCTTCGGCCCCTTACCGCGAGCCTGACCGTTGCCCCGAGCCTTTCATAATCGAGCGCCCAGGACCCGCCCTCCCTTTTGAGCATCCTTGAGAGGTTCAAGGACCCGAGGTTGCACGGCTCGTAGGAGAGGAGCGGCTGCTCCCCGCACGGGTTAGTGGCCTCTATGCCGCCGAGGAGCGGGGTGGGGTTGTCCCTGTTTATCCTGTCTATGAAAATGACGCCCGGCTCGCCGTTCCTCCATGCGCACTCTACTATCCTGCCGAACACCTCGGCCGCGTCCTTAATCCCCACGATCATGCCTGTCCTCGGGTTTACAAGGGGGTAGCCGGCCCCCCTTTCCAGCGCGTCCATGAACTCATCCGTTATCGCCACGGAGAGGTTGAAGTTCGTGAACTCGGCCGGGTCTTCCTTAACCGTTATAAATGAGATGATGTCGGGATGGTCCACGCGCAGTATCCCCATGTTGGCCCCGCGCCGCGTTCCCCCCTGCTTTATCGCCTCGGTGGCGGCGTTAAAGACCCTCATGAAGGAGACCGGGCCGCTCGCCACCCCGCCGGTCGAGCCGACGATGTCGTTCGAGGGCCGGAGCCTCGAGAATGAAAAGCCCGTCCCTCCGCCGGACTGGTGTATTATGGCGGTGGTCTTAACGGCCTCGAATATCGACTCGAGCGAGTCCTCCACCGGAAGGACGAAACAGGCGGAGAGCTGCTGGAGCCTCCCGCCGGCGTTCATGATGGTCGGGGAATTCGGGAGGAAGCGGAGCGAGGCCATCAACCGGTGGAACTCCTCCTCGTAGCGCGCAACGTCCGCGTCCCTCGCATATAGCTTCTCGGCAAGGGCGACGTTGGCGGCAACGCGCCTGAACATCTCCTCAGGCGTCTCCGCGACCTTGCCGAACCGGTCTTTTTTAAGGTACCTGCGCTCAAGCACCGTGAGCGCGCCTGGCGTCAATTCGAGGGCCGTCATGACCGTATTCTATCAGGTATGGACCCGGGGCGCAACATGAAGGCCTGTTTAAGGTTTGGCAAAGTCCGCTTCAATATGTTATATAAAGAGCGCTGAATGGACGTGCGGCAAAAAAAGGGGGAATAAGTATATGATCGATATCCGGGGCGCAAGGCCCGTCTATGCGGCCTTGTTTTTAATGATAGCCCTTGCATTGCTCTCCGGGTGCAAGAAGGTTGAAAAGGAAAAAGCCTCCGTTATGGAGAACCTGCCCGCCGGGGCCCGCGCGGCGGCGCCGCCGTTTACGATAAAGACGCTTGCCGGGAATGAAATCAGCCTTGAGAAGCTCAAAGGGAAGGTGGTCGTGATAAACTTCTTCGCCTCATGGTGCGGCCCCTGCGCGTACGAGGCCCCCGTGCTCCAGAGGCTCTATCTCAAATACCGGGAGAGCGGGGTGGAGTTCGTCGGCATAGCCGTGCAGGACAGTCTTGAAGCGGCCTCCGGCTTTGTAAAGGAGCACGGCTGGACCCTGCCGGTGGGGCTCGACAAGAACGACGCCATATCCGGCGCGTACAATGTGTTCGGGGTGCCCAAGACCAGCCTGGTGGGAAAAGACGGACGCATCGCTTACGAGCACATGGGCGCCGTCACCGAGGAAGTCCTCGACGCGGAGATAAAAAAGGCGATGCGATAAAGGCGGAGCCCCTCCGAAGCGATAGTCCCTTGCCGCGGCCCGAGGGGCCTGACAGTTGCGGGGAATGCGCTCGCTATGCATGTTCAAAAAGATTAAGATGCAAGGGGTCGAGAAAGTGAGGCAGGGCTCCCATTGCGTCTTTACAATTGCAATGGGAAGGCGTACAAGGATAGTACGCCGCGGATGGGCTTTTTAAGCGGCCTGTTAAGCGTGCCCCCCGCCCTTCTCAAGGTTTTCGATCATATCGGTGAACATCGTCCCCCTTATCGTGGTCTTCTCCCCGCACTGTGGACACTCTATCACGGCGCCGTCCTTGAGGTCCTTCGCCTTTTTGCTGAACTCCTTGTTGCAGACGGGGCATGTTATCTTGATAACCAGATCCGCCATCTCAATCGCTCCTTACCTGATTTCGTTCCCTTCCCTATCCACGGCCCTTTACGCGAAAAAGCCGCCACATATCTGTACCACAGAAATAACTTCCGGGCAACCCCGCTCTGAGCGGGCTAATGAACCCTCCGAGGCTTAAAAACCCAGATGGCTTCAGAACGCCAAGGATTATCGCTCCCATAAACTAATACCCCCTGGCAAGAAGCTCTTTAACCGGGACCTCTCTTCTAAATAACAGATAGCTTGACCCTGACGTATTCTTGAGCGCCTCTTTGAGTTCCTTTCTCTTCATGGAAGGGTCCCGTCTCTTAACGGCGCTCTCAAAAAAACGGTTATAAAACTCATCAGGGAAGACCCAGACCTCGAAAACGAGCCGCTCGGCCTTGACAGGGCGCTTGACGCCGTAGTCGAATTCGTGGCTCTTGAACGGCGGGAGCCTGGTGTCGAAAAGTTCCTTTGAAAGGTCCAGGGTTACTTTTCTCCCGATTACCGCCTCCTTCAAGGTGCCTTTCAATATCCTTCCCCTCGCGTCAATCAGAAAACCCTTTATTACGACAAGGGGCGTGACGTAAGTCGGGAAGTAATGGCCCACCCCGGAGTTGGTAATCCTGAGTTTCGCGCCGACGCTGTCATCTCCCACGTTACTTTCCACATCGAAGGTAACCCCGCTTTTGACCATATCCGGGTCATGGATGCCTCTGAAAAGATGCCTCCGGCCGGGCATATGGCAGCTCTGACATGCGATATCGCCCTTTCCGTACTCGCTTTCCTTCCATTCCATGTAAGTATTTACGAGGAGCTTCCCGTTCAAGTCAAATCCTTCGTCAAGCTGATGGCACGCGGCGCAAAACTCGGCTTTTCCAAAAAATTCGTTTTGAACCGAAGCGTGATCGGCTTTTACCGTTGCCTTGAGTCCGTCCTGGCCAGGAGAAGCCGGACCGAAGACGCCGCTCCGTCTCACATGGCATACGGCACAGCTTACACCCGATAATTTCAGTCTTTCATCAAAAGAGCCGTTGGAAAGATATGCCTTCTCTCCCGGCTCCCGTTCATCAACGATCACTTCATTCTGCAAAGCAAGGGGCGCATGGCAGTAATAGCAGGAACCGGCTGTTTGCGGGTCGGTCTCCGGGCGTAATTGGGCAAGAAGCCCGGGCCCTACACTCTTACTGTGAAGCGCCCCTCTCCAGTCCTCGTACTGGTCCCGATGACACTTTACGCATCTCTCCGGGTAGAGGTCTTCCGCGGACCTTGAAGGGCCGGTCTTTACCGGCCTCAGCCAGTGTTCATGCGCGGCGGCTTCTCCCCCGATGGCGGGCGGAGGAGAAGTCAACGCCAAAAAAATGGTGAAAACGATTAGCTTCAGCACCTGAACGCCCGCTCTACTTCATCTTGCAAGGGTTCTTTGCGCCGCACGGGTTTTTCATGCCGCAGGGATTCACAGGCGTTGCGCTCTCCCTTGAATTAGCCGTTATATAAGCGGCAAGGGCGGTCATCTCCTGAGAGTTCCAGGCAAGCGGCTTGCCCTTCATTGGGTTTACCATGCAGAAGTTTATCATTTGGTCCATGGTAACTATATCGCCTGTCATGTTGATATGCTTCGGGAAAGGCTCCTTTTTCAGTCCCGCTCCTTTCGGGTGGCAGGTGCCGCAGGCCGTGCCGGATGTCCCGAGCGCGGTATCACCCCACAACTTCTCACCCATCTCCTTGAGCATGGCAGAGTCCTTTATGGGATTCTTTCTGATCGGGATGCCCTTTGAGGCGCATGGATTACCGGCCATGCAGGGGTTTTTGGAGCATGGGTTCTTGTCCCTGGCCGCCGCTCCGTCTACAAAACCCAAGGTTATAAGCATAGGGGCTATCAAAAATATTTTTAAAAGCTTCACGTAAACTGGCCGCATATTTCCTCCGATTGACCGTAATATAAAACCTGATACGGCTTAAGCAACAGCCTTACTTAACCGCGCACGGGTTCTTCGCGGCGCATGGGTTTTTGGCCGCACACGGGTTCTTTGCCGCGCATGGGTTCGCTGTCTTGTTCATTTTCTTGCTCTTTTTCTTACTCTTCTTTGAACAAGGGTTCTTTTTGGCGCAGGGGTTCTTGGCCGCGCACGGGTTTTTGACCGAACAAGGGTTCTGGGCGGCACAGGGGTTTTTTATCGAGCATGGATTACCTTCTTTTGCCGATTGAACGCCCTGTGCAGGCTCGATGGCAACAGCCATGGATGCAAAGGCAAAAAAGGCTACAACGGCTATCAAAGCGCCTAATTTCTTTTTCATTTTGATTGAAATCTCCTTTCGGTTGGAATTAAGGTGCCCGTATTCAACCTCGAAGTGCAACAGAGGGAGAAGCTGCATCGATTCTGCTCTCCCAAGCGTCGCACTTCATTGTTGAACTGACGGTTGTTTTTTCAACAGCACTCAGCTTTTTTCTTGAAGCAACATTCGGCGGCTTTTTTGCCCGAGCCGCAGGAGCACGATTCATTTCTTCCGCAACATTCGCCGTATTTCTTGCCGGACCCGCAGGGACATGATGTGGCTAGCTTTGTTTTTTTGGTCTGTTCCGCCATGGTCTTCACCTCCTTCCTGGATTTAATTTTAAAGTCTTTTTTACTTGCAACTATAAGGTTATACCCTGGTATCCTTCGCGCATCAAAGCCGAAAGACCGGGGCGCGCCATATACTCCCCGGCCATAAATGAAGCCAGAGCTTTTTCACATTCTCCACATCCTGGAGGGCTTTCTCAAAGATGGGCCGGGCCTTTCATCACCGAGGCGTTCACCCTTTTTCAGGGTGATACATACTACCTTAACCCCTTTTACGGCCCTGCCGGATTCAGGTGACGCCGCTCTTTTGCTTTTCTTCATGGAGGAACTATATCAGAAAGATGATAGAAATGATGTAAGGCGGCTTACAAATTGAGAAAAAAATCAGGCGAGATGCTTTGAAGACAGGATAAAATATTTCCCATCCATCAGTATGTCGCCGCTCCTCTTAAGGTTGTTTAATTCAAGCGTGACCGTCTCTCTCGTGGCCCCTATAAGGCCGGCTATTTCCTTATGCGTCAGCCGAAGCTCTATCTTGCTGCCGCCATCGACCGGCACCCCGTACTTTTGGACAAGGTCTCTGAAGATGGTAATAAGCCTGGAGCGGGCATCCTTAAAAAGCATATCCATGAAACGGCTCTCGACCCTCCTCAACCGAAGCCCTATCCACTTCGTTATGGTAAGAGACAGGTCCGGCATCTTGCCGATAAAATCCTCGAAGTCCTTCCGTCTAATGGCGCATATGTAGGAGTCTTCCATCGCCGCCGCGCTCGATTCCCTCACCTGCCCTCCGGCCACGGTCAGATCGCCGAACATGTCACCCGGCTCAAGGATATCGACTGTAAGCTCCTTTCCATCCGGTGAAAATTGCGTTATCCTGACCCTGCCTTCCTTCAGGATATAAAGAGTCTCGGCCTTATCTCCCGGGTTATAAACAAGGCCTCTTTTCTTAACATGCCTCTCCGTCAGCCTGGACGCTATCTCGCCCTTATCTCTTTCTGAAAGCCCGGAGAAGATTTTATTCGTATTCATGTACCAGAGTCTTGTCTTATCCATTCCAGCCCTTCGCGGGTAGACCAGGCAAGTTTTTGAACATGCATAGCGGGCGCCACAGCGTTGAGGCGCTGCGGGCCGGCCCCTGGTCCGCCGCCGGATTTTAAAAGAGTCTCCTTCACTCCTCCAGGAGCGTGGAAAACGTATTGTGATGCCCTTCCTCTTCCGCGAGGATGTCGGTAAAGAGCTTGGAGGTGACCGGGTCCCCCTCCTTTTCACTGAGCGCGATTATCTCCTTGTACAGGGCGATAGCTCCTCCTCGTCCTTCTTGTTTATCGCTATCATTTCCTTAGCCTTCTTGCACGTGCCGCCAGATGTACTGGACCGATACCTGTATCTCCCCCGCTATCGCCTCGTTCAGCCTGTCCAGCAGTTTCCTGCTCGCCATGAATTCTACTTTGAGAAAATAACTTATCCCTTCGTCTTTACTTCCGATATCAGCGCGATGAAGCCGTCTATCTTCGCCTTGACCTCGGGCGATATCTTTTCAAACATCACCCCTATCTTTATCCTGTCCACGTCCTTGCTTATGCTCCTCACCTTCCCCGTAAACCTGAACCTCTCTTCCGTGCCGGGGAACTGCGCCCGGATATCGAGGTCGGTATCCACACGTATCAGCGCGTTGAGCGCTTCGCCCCTTGCCCCGGAAGCCTTGATAAAGCACTGGCACCCTTCCCTGCTTATGTCCACTATGACCATATCGAGTATTTCATTATCGAGCATGGCCATCGCCGGCAGGACGCACTCGTGCCTCGAATCGGGCCGCGCCTTGAACTCCTCGACCTTCGAGGGATAGGCGAGGAACATCAGCTTGCATGGGTTGGAGACGATATTGAGCACCTCGCTGTTAAAAGAGTAGACCGTGTCCTTGTATTGGAACTTGACGATGACCGGGCTCCTGGTGACCATCTCGCTCCTGAACGTCCCCATAAGGTCGTTGGGGGATAGTTTGATCAGGAGGAAACGGCCGCCGTCCATGCCCGCCAGGACGCTCCTTATGCGCAGGTTGAGGTTGACTATCTCGGCTATAAGCTCCGTGCCGAGGGTTATCGGGAGATGGACGGGCGAAGCGGCAGACCTGTCAACCTGCTGCCTCTCCGTATGTGTTTGAGAAGGCGGATTATTGGATTTGGTCTCCATATTTCTCTTGTGTTTTTATTTTTGGATCCCTTGCGTTAACGTACGACAAAAACACGGAGAAGTAAAGTAAAAGAGGCGGGGGACCAAGCCCGCGCGCGCTCTCAAGCCCTCAATTCCAACATAGGAGGTAGAGCGGTCCGCTGGGCCGGTATTGCCGACATCGGTTATCGGTTATCAGTTAAGGACAAAGACGTATTTTTACCGATAACAGACAACCGATAACCGAGTATGAGACGATTAATAATCTCAGGGAGGTTCATTGTAAAAAAACCGTACATCGCTGTAAAGAAACTTTACAATATTTCAGCTCAAAACGGAGTTTATCTTAAAAAAGAATAGGTAAAACAGGTGGATATCAAAACACGGGGATAAGGCATGAAAATTGCTATTATCTATACGCAGACAAACAAAAATCTATGAGACATGAGTACAAAAAGTCGCTTTACGTATTGGGAAAATTGATAATTTTATGAAATGGCTCTGTCACAATTTAAATAGTTTACATGTCTTCTGCAGGCTCCGTTCTTTAGGGTTCAGCAAGGAGAGGGCGTTAAGGATGTCGACACTCTGGGAGAAGATGATCCACCCCGGCCTCTATAGCATTGCCTTGAAGAACACAGACCCAATGGACCGCCGGTTCAAGAAAAAGAGCGCCAGTCTAAAAGACAGGATAAAGTCCGCTTAACCGTAACTCCTCCTCTACTAAATATAATCGAAGCTCTCCCATTAGCCATTAGCCCGGGTCGTTGGGCTCGCGCCTCCATACACTTTCAACCCCCAAAAAAAAAGGGGTTGCGGCAAACGCCGCAACCCCCTGATTTACATGACCGGCCCGCTTACCATGTTGAACATGCATAGCGAGCGCATTCCCCGCGGCTTGCTGTGGGGAGCTTCAACGGCGGGCGGTGGTTATGCCGCCTTTTTACGTCCGGAAAACATCTTTTTGAGAACCCCTAAGCCGAACAGACCGCCGCCGAGCAGGAGCAGGGTAGATGGCTCCGGGACCTGGCTGGCTCCGGCGCAGTCCGCGTTGGACGTAGAGCCGCCGCTTGCCGTTCCATCGGAAACAAACCCGGAACAGTCGTTCCCGTATCTCACGTGTGCCGCAAATTGAGCGCCTTGACTGTTGGACGTGAAGGCGGCTGCCCCGCTCAGCACAAATACGATGGAACTCGATATGCCTTGCGTTCCGCCGGGGTCCTTCTCGAATTGAGCAAAAGTGCCGAATCCTGACATGTTTTGAGTGCCCTTGTTGCAGCTCCAGCCGGTCGGACAGGTAAGGACCGACGTGGCGCTATTAAATCCGAACATATCTATCCCTATGGCTGTAAGGCTGTTTGCCGCACCCGGAAGCCACTGTATGGTCAGCGTCGTATTGCCTTGAGCGTCGGCGCCTATTGAGACGTTTATATAATCCCCACTCGAGTTGAGCTCCGTGACGTTCCAACTCGTCAATGAGACGGCGTACGCATAAGAGCTGAAAAGAAAGAATATACCGAAGAGAAACGCAACAGACATTTTTAAAGAACGTTTTTGACCCCTCATAGGCGCCTTCATCCGCCAAACCCCCTTCTTTAATAGAGCTTCTAAATATAATATTATTTGCAAATATTATGCCGTCTGACAATATAAATACAACCCAGTGATTTTACTATGCTTTTAAATATGCCCTTTTAATCGATAATCGTTATATGTAAAAAATATGGACATCTAAAACTTACGCGCCTTATTGTCTGACAGGTTACGCGATATATTTTTAGCAGGTTTTTCAATACGTTATCAATAAAACCTGTTATTTTCCGCTATATGTTTTTTTACATACGAAGCCGTCCACATTGTCAATAAATAATACACCGTGTATCAGGAGTGAAGGCCATCCGCCGGAATAATAAAAAGGGTTAGCCAAAATCGGCTAACCCCCTGATTTACATGGTGCCCAGAGACGGAATTGAACCGCCGACACGAGGATTTTCAGTCCTCTGCTCTACCGACTGAGCTACCTGGGCCAAGTCTGAATAAGACAAATAAGTTAATTTAAAGCACGCTTATTGTCAAGAGGTTTTAATGTTTCCTTCGGGTATAATTCCTCGAAGCTTGCTTCGCAAGCTATGAACGTGAATTTCTTCGGATACCCCGGAGCTTGCTCCGGGGTGGTTCATTCCCTTTCGGGTATTGTCTCATAACCATCATCCCAGGTCGCCAAGCCTGTGCTGTATTATTGATACGCCCGCTATGGCGGCAGTCTCGGCCCTCAGTATCCTCCTGCCCAGGCTGACGGGTATGAACCCCTTTTTCACGGCCTCGTCCATATCATCCGCTGAGAAGCCGCCCTCAGGCCCGACTAAAAGCGCAATCGGGCCGTGGCTGCCCTTGCATCGCTCCAGGATATCCCCGATCCCCTGCGACCGTTCATTCTCCCAGAGGACGACCCTCAGACCCTCTCCACGGCCCTTCAACGCAGACGCGAAGTCTACGTAATCTATATGAGGCGCCATTGTCCTGCCGCACTGCTTGGCGGCCTCTATCGCCACCCTGCGCCACCTCTGTACCCTGTCCCTCGCCTTCCCTTCGTCAAGGGCGGGCACAGTCCTCGGCGCGGAGTAGAAACATATCCTCTTTACCCCGAGCTCCGTCGTCTTCTGTACTATCATCTCGGGCTTATCGCCCTTCAAAAGCCCCTGGACGAGCGTCAAGTCAAGGGCGCTCTCCCCTTCGTTGAGAGAAGAGCCCTCTACCGTCACAACGGCATTGTCCATGCCAACCGACTCTATCCTGCCGGAGAGCTTGAGCCCCTTGCCGTTAAAGACCGACACCGCGCTTCCGGGCTTGAGCCTGAGCGCCTTTTTAAGGTGCGTGAACTCCGTGCCGGCTATCCGGACGGTAGCGTCATCCGCCTTGATATCTTCAACGAAGAACCATCTCATCTTCTGAATACGAGCGCGGCCCACTCCCCCGACAGATAAGACCTGCGCGGCTTGAGCCCCAAAGAGGAGTAAGCGCCCCTGACATTATCCGCCTCTTCCCTGAGGATGCCGGAGAGTATCAAAAACCCGCCTATCCCCACCTTGGCGCTGATATCCGCCGAGAGCCCTATAAGAGAGCCGGCGAGTATGTTGGCCACGACGATATCAAAACTCCCGCGTATTGCGGCAACAGGCCTCCCGGTGAGCTTGAGCGCGGCCCCGTTCCCGCGCGCGTTCTTCCTCGCCACCCTTAACGCCACAGGGTCTATCTCCGTGCCCACGGCCCTCTCTATCCCGAGTTTCTTTGCGGCTATGGCGAGATTCCTGTCCTTATACGGCGATTTAAGCGTTATCTCCCAGCCGATACCGCGAAGCCCGGCCTCAAGCCCCTCTATCCCGGACGTCGATGGCCCGTCGATATACGCCCTGTACGATATCGCCCCGTGGGCGCAGGCGTCCTGCGCAATCTCGTCCTCCCACCTGCTGAACTGGACAAGCCTGCCGACCTCCGTGCCGCCGGGTCCCGCTTCCTCAAGGACACCGGGGCTGCCGGCGCGTATCAGGAGGAGCGCCGCCTCTTCCTTGCCCTCGCACGGGCCCGTGGCCCTTATCTCCATCCACCCCGCGGCCACTGTCGCGCCCTACGACCTCATGTTCACGTACTGGAGGTTCAAGTCGAGGTCCTTGCCCTTGAGCATCTGTATGACCTCCTGAAGGTCGTCTATATTCTTGCCGCTCACCCTTATCTGCTCGTCCTGTATCTGGGCCTGTACCTTGATCTTGGAATCCTTTATTATTTTGGTTATCTCCTTAGCCTTCTCAACCTGTATGCCCTGGAGTATCTTTATGGACTGCCTCTTCAACCCGCCTGAGGCCTCCTCCACCTTCCCGTACTCGATCGATTTGAGCGATACCCCGCGCTTGACGAACTTCGTCTGGAGTATATCGATGACGCTCTTGAGCTTGTTGTCGTCGTCGCCGACCACGGTTATCTCCTCTTTCTTGTCCCACTTTATCTCGCTCTTGGAGCCCTTGAAGTCGTACCTCTGCTGTATCTCCTTGATTGCCTGGTTGACCGCGTTGTCCACCTCCTGCGTGTCCACCTTTGAGACGATATCGAACGACGGCATGGCTGGAACCTCCGTTTTTATGGTTTAATGTATTAACGCTACGGCCTCACCACCGTGGCGCCCTTCGGCGCTTTGAACTCGAAGAACGAGTCCTGCCGTGCTTCGCCCGTCTTTATGTTCATGAAGCTCACACGAGTCTCGTTGCCGAAGCTGTCTTCTATGGCCGTCCTTACGACGAGGAAGGTCGTCCTGTCCACGTCGATGAGTATCCTCATTATGTTCAGGTTCGCCTCCCTGGGGACGAGCGAGAGCCTGTAGGAGTCCTTGCCCTGCGAAGTCAGGGATATCTCGAACTGCTGCCTCACCTTTCCGACGCCGGTGAGGAAGTCGGTAGCTATGCTCGAGGCCGCCGCATCGACGGGCCTTTCCATGACCTGGTTCAGGTCCGGCTGGTATATCCAGACCGTCTTGCCGTTGCTTGCGACCTCGTCCCTTGTCGGGGCCGAGTATATCCACCTCATCTTGCCCGGCTTTTTGAAGTAGACCCTGCCCCTCGATGTCATCGTCGTTTTTGTCGCCTTCGACGAGAACTCCTGCGTAAAGTCCGCCGAAAGCGCGGTTATGGAGTCGTACCTGCTCTGGAGGCCGTCGATGACTTTATCAAGCTCCGTAGCCCCCGCTGTTCCGGCAATGGACAGAACCATCGCGATGAGCAGTAACTGAAGATATTTTCCGGGGCAGTGCGTGCGTTTTGGCTTTATCATGTCTCCCCTAATGAACATGTCCGAAACAAGCTCCGAGATACCCGTGGGAATAAGGCGCGATCCCGCCGCCCTATTTTTTGAGGAGCACCTCTCTGGGGCGGCTCCCCTGGGCCGGGCCGACTATCCCCTCCTTCTCCATCCTCTCTATTATACGAGCCGCGGTATTGTACCCGATCCTGAAGCGCCTCTGTATGTAGGAGGTCGATATCATCTCGATCTGCGAGGCCATCTCAACGGCCTCGTAATACCTCTTCATGAACTCCGCGCCTAACTCCGCCTCCTCGCCGTCCGCCGCCTCGTCCAACTCCTCTATTATCATCGTCTCGTCGTAGACCGGCCCGCCCTGCTTCTTCCAGAAGTCCGTGACCTTCTTTATCTCCGTCTCGGAGACGTAGGCCCCGTGTATCCTCTGAAGTTTGGAGGTGCCCGGCGGCAGGAAGAGCATGTCGCCCTGGCCGAGAAGCGTCTCCGCGCCGCCCGAGTCCAATATCGTCCTCGAATCCGTCCTCGAAGGGAGCTGGAACGCTATGCGCGCCGGGAAGTTCGTCTTTATGAGGCCCGTGACGACGTCCACGGACGGCCGCTGCGTGGCTATCATGAGGTGTATGCCGGAGGCCCGGGCCATCTGCGAGAGCCGCACAAGGCAGTCCTCGACGTCCTTGCCCGAGGTCATCATCAGGTCCGCGAGCTCGTCTATTATGACGACGATGTAGGGGAGCCTCTTGCTCTCGCCCTCCGCGCCGTCATCCGTCTCGTTCATCATCTGGTTGTACTTGTCTATGTTCTTGGCCCCCTTCTCGGCCATGAGCCTGTACCGCCTGCCCATCTCAATGACGATGCTCCTCAAGGCCCCGGCGGCCTTCTTGGGGTCGGTTATGACCGGGGTTATGAGGTGGGGGATTCCTTCGTACGCGGAGAGCTCGAGCATCTTCGGGTCCACCATGAGGAACCTCACCTCCTCGGGCGTGGCCTTGTAGAGGATGCTCAATATCATTGCGTTCACCGAGACGCTCTTTCCGGTGCCGGTGGCCCCGGCCACGAGGAGGTGGGGCATGCGGGCGAGGTCGGCCACATAGGGGGCCCCGGAGATGTCCTTGCCGAGCGCGAGGGAGAGGCGCGACCTGCTCCTAACGAACGCCGGGCACTCCATCATCTCGCGCAGGACTATGGTCTCCCTCTCGGGGTTGGGCACCTCTATGCCGACCACCGATTTGCCGGGTATCGGCGCTATGATCCTTATCGACATCGCCTTCATCGCGAGCGCCAGGTCGTCCGAGAGGCTCGTGATCCTGTTCACCTTCACGCCGGGGGCGGGCTCGAACTCGTACATCGTCACCACCGGCCCTGGCATCACCTCGAGCACCCTGCCCTCGATGCCGAAGTCCAGGAGCTTTTTCTCGAGTATCTTGCTGGTCTCGATGATCTTCTTGCTGTCGACGGAGCCGCCCTTTACAGCCACCTGGTCAAGGAGGCTGAGCGGCGGGAGCCTGAATATACCCTTCGGGGTCGAGAACTCGAGGACCTCAACCGCCTCTTCGGCCTGCCTCTTGCTGTTGTGTATCTTAGGGGCGGTAACGGCCGTGGCCGCGGCCTTTGCCGATACCGGCCTTTTCACGGCGGCCAATGGCTCCTCCGGCTCGATGCGCCCTTCGTCCATTGGCTCGATCCGCGAGGTGTCGTCCCCAGGCCTCCTCAACCTCGTTGCTACGGCCTTCAAGGCCCCGCCGGCGCGCGGTGTCAGCTTCACCCCGAACTGCACTAACGAGAAGCCCGTGGCAATGAGCACGGCTATGAGGATTATGGCGGAGAGTATTATGACCGAGCCGGTGACCCCGAGGTACCCGGCGAGCACGCGGCTCAAGAACGCGCCTATGACCCCTCCAGGGCCCTCGCCTCCGAGGACCTCGCTCAAGAGCGCGGAAGAGGCCGCGATAAGGACGGCGAAGCTTATAGGGACGGCTATCTGAAACCTTACAAGGCGCCTCAAGAGGAACTCTATCGAGACTATGGCGAGGAGGAACGGGAATACGTAGGAGGTGTAGCCGATGGCGCGCAGGAAGAGCCGGGCCAGACGGTCCCCTACGACCCCGCCCCAGTTCGCGGCGCTGTAGTAGGAGAAGAGGCTCACGGCCGTGTAGAGCGAAAGGGCCAGCAGGACTATGCCCGCTATCTCCTGGTTGAGCCCCTTGCCGGTATCTTTTGATTTTTTGGGATTGGCCATATTCTCAGACCGTTACGTCAGCCTTTGCAGACTACGCCCCTGCATGCAAATGGCGCCTCAAAGGCCGCGCCGGGCGGAGGGGGCTAAAGGTTCCTGAACTGCTTGCTCAAGGTTATCGACTGGTACTGGTAAGACGACCCGATCTTGGGGCCGTAGACCTTGTCCGGGACCTCCATCATCTTCTCGAAGTGGAGCTTGCAGAAGGTCTGGCCGTCGGCTATCATGAAGGGCACGTCATGGGCCCTGACCTCCAGGACGGCCTTTGTCCCCTTGACCTCGCCCTTGAGCCCAAAGCCGAAGCCCGGGTCGAAAAACCCGGCGTAGTGCGTCCTCAATTCCCCGGAGCCGGCCTCGTACGCGACCATCTCGGCGGCGTAGCTCGGGGGCACGCGTATCTTCTCCTTGGAGCTCAATATGTAGAAGTCCTCGGGCTCGAGTATCAACGTGGACTTGCTGTTCCTGTAGATAGGCTCCCAGAAGTCCGCTATGGAGTAGTGGTTCCTCTTCGTCAGGTCCACGACGTGGCTGTTCCTCTTGGACTTGTAGCCTATGACCTTCGTGGAGTCGTCCCCGGCGAGGTCGACGCTCATGTAGAGCCCCTTTGATATCTTTACCTGCCCGGCGCGAAGAAACTTATCCCCGTCGTATAGCAGGCGCGAGGTCCCGTGGAGCGACTTGAGCCTCGAGTCCGTCAGGGCGCACTCCCCGTTCATGAGCCTGAGCTGGACGAGGGACTGCCCCTGCCTCACCTTTATGGTAAAGGACCTCGGCATCACCTCGACGAAGAGCCTGCCCCTGTAACCGCTCGCGATGTCGTCGAAACGGGGGTTGCGGTCGGTCAACACCCTGGCGAATATGTCGAGCCTGCCGGTCGTGCTCTTTGGGTTGGCCCTGCCCTTGACGCCCTCCGGGAGGTTGAGCTCCTCCATGAGGGGGATTAGGTAGACGTGCCCCTTCTCCAATATCCCGCCGTTCGAGATGTCGGTCTCGTACATGACGAGGTCCGAGCCGTAGGCGTCCGGGGTGTGTATCTTCTCCACGACGTCGTGGCTCTCCGGCAGGAAGCTTGAGACGAGCCTGAAGGCCCTGTCCCCGAGCCTCAAGTCCATGCTCGCCGGCTGTATCTGCTCGTCGGCGATAGGGGCGCCTTTTGAGAATATCCTCTTCCTCGACGCCGCTTTTTTGATGAGCTGGCAGGACAAGACCCCGGTGTTTTTCCGGTTATCCATGAACATATCCCCTGGTCTGATTCAGGTTATTTCCTCAAGCCTGATATGATACATAAAAAGAGGGCGGATTTAAAGATCTTTTCTTGGGTTGCGTCCGTGCCGGGAAGAGGCCGGACCCCGGCATCGACGCGAGGGGCAGGCGAGCGAATAGAAAATAGAAATAGATACTTCCTTCTTTCGCGCCCGGCCGCTAAAAGGTTCGGCTGGCGCCGTAGCCGGGCTCTTTTGATATTTACCGCAGTAAATGTTTTGTGGTATAGTGTTGCGTGGAGGTGGCGAACATGAGACAGGTTATTATTTATCCCGGTGAAGACGGCTACTGGGTCGTAGAGTGTCCAAGCCTTCCTGGTTGCATAAGTCAGGGCAAAACAAAAGAGGAAGCTCTCGAAAATATCAAAGAGGCCATAGCTCTTTACGTCGAGGGGCTTGAAGAAAAAGGCCTGCCGGTCCCTGAAGACCGTTTTGAAACAATCCTCGTCGCCGTATGAGCAAGCTTCCCGTCATCTCCGGCCGTGAATGCGTCAAAGCCCTTGAAAAGGCCGGATTTAAAGTCGAACGCCAGAAGGGCAGCCACATCCGCCTTTCGCGCGAAAACCCCTTCGCTCAAACTACAGTGCCAGACCATAAGGAACTCGACAGAGGCACGCTCCGTTCGATCCTGCGGCACTCCGGCCTCTCCGTCGGAGAGTTCCTAAAGCTCCTTTAGCCGTGGATAAGTAGAAAAGGGGATGGAATGAAAGCCGTGGTTAAAATTCTCCGCGGCAAGCCGCGGAGAATTTTCAAGCAAGGAATTCATCGTTTGTAATTCGCTCGCTCCTCCCCGCGGAAATCTGCGGGGAATCCACGCGCTATGCTTGTTGACGGGCGGGAAAATTCAGCTTGTTCACGGCATGGGCCGATACAAAGGCGGCGCATTAATCATCCCTTGCGGCGTCCCGCCCCTATGGCCATCAGCATGGCGGAGGCCCTGTTCTCAACCCCGATCTTCCGGTATATATTCTCCAGGTGTTTTTTGACGGTGCATACCTTTATATGCATGATGACTGAGATATCATGATTGCCCTTGCCCTGGGCCAGCCAGTACAGGGCCTCCTTTTCCCTCAAGGTCAGACCGGTTATCCCCCCTTCCCGAGCCTGCCCGGACGCCACGATGTTCCGCTCTATGGCCGATATCGCCTCCGCATTTCCATATGCCTGACAGATATGCGGGGAGATGAGATTGAGCATTAATCTATCCCGCTCCGAGAAGTCCCGCCTGTCCCGATGGAACGCGATGCCTTTAAGTCCGGACCACATGCATTTAAGCGGCGCGCATATCTGGTATTCAACGTCGTATTTCTTGCAGAATTCATTGTAAAGCGCGAGCCTGCGGTACCGTCTGTCGGATAGGAAGTCGGATATCTTTACCGCCCGGCATTCCGGCGAGGCGGCGAGGGCCGGGTATCTTCCGGACATCTCCTTTTCAATCTCTCTTTTATATGGATGGCGCGGCATCCGGTCCTTATAGAGAAGGTTCAGGATAGGGTGTTCATGCAGATGCCTGTTTAAAACGGGTATGTCGTGCGGGGAGATGGATTCCGGGAATTCAATCTGGGTGACGGTCTGCGGCTGGGGGGATATTTCACTGCAGGCTACGAAATTGGAGGGGACCGCCCTTGAAATAACGGGCAGGAGGCGGCAACGCCAGCCATCCAACCTCAAATCCGAGTAGATATCCCGGATGCAACCCATGAGAGTCCGCATGTCGCGATGCGAGAGCCATGTCATAAGAAGCCTCGGAAGCCGGCGTATATTCGTCTCAAGACGAATTTACATTACAATACTATTGTAGTTATAGTCAACCGGAGAATGTCAACGCGGTTATATATTTCAGGAGGGATATCTTAATGAAGACGGACCATTTCAGACAGACCCATGACGAGTTGCTTCAGTTAGCGGGGGAGATATCAAAGTTGCTGACCCCGGCCGAGCTACGGAAGGACGCGACAAAGGCAAGAAGCCTTCTTTCCAAGCTTGCGGGGAAACTCTCTGTTCACCTCCAGATGGAGGACAACTCCCTTTTCCCGAGCATAGAGAAATACAATGACGCAAGGCTCAATTCAATGCTCAAGGTGTTTGTCAACGAGATGGGCGGGCTCAAGGACGCCTTCACCAAATATACGAACAAGTGGGCGAACCCCGACCATATAAAAAATAACGCCGTGGAGTTCATAAACGAGACCAAGTCCATATTTAACGCCCTTGCGAAGAGGATAAAACAGGAGAACACGGAGCTCTATAAGCTTATAGACGAATTGGCGGTGGGGAAATAACGGCGCCTGACGGCATCTCCGTTCGCGCCAAATAATCTGCTTTTAAATCTCCTCCCCCTTGATGGGGGAGGATGGGTGGGGGTGAAAAGGATATCACCCTCCCCTCAAATCCCCTCCCGTCGAGGGAGGGGAGGTATAAGGAGATACCCCGCGGCTTGCTACGGGGAGTCCTGTAGGGCGGGTTAGGCGTAAGCCGTAACCCGCCTGGTGTCAGACGACCATTCGGCGGGTGTGACCCGCCCTACGATTGCCGTCAATAAAAGTCAATAAAAAAAAGAGAGACGCAACTTGAGCCGAACGGTCAATACCATACTGTTTGTCATCGGCGCCCTGTCTCTTGCCGCCCTTTTTTCGTTGCTCTATCTCCCTTCATCCGTTATCGCCACAGGCGGGGCGTTCCCGTATACAAAACACGGCGCCACGGTCGGAGGCGAGAACAGGACACAGGACGGCGGGGTCGACAGGTCCGTGACGGGACAATGGCCCCCGGTCAACGAGGCCGGGACGTATAAAAAGGGCGAGTGCACCCATTGCCATGAGCCTCATGCGAGCTTCGGGGAGAGCGAGCCGTACCCCAATGCCTCAAGCTA
>JACRNN010000232.1 GCA_016234955.1 Deltaproteobacteria bacterium
CATGAGGCCGCAAACGGCGGTGAGATGGGCGTCATGAAGTCCGGCGAGATGGATAGAAAAATAGAGGCGGCGGCCTCCATGCTCAAGCCCGGCATGGTCAGCCCCCCGGTCCTGACGCCTGACGGGACGTACCTGGTCCAGATCGTCGAGTTCATCCCCCCGGCGCCCAGGCCGATGGAGGAGATAAAGGCGCAGATACACGACAGGCTGTATAAGAAGATAATGGACGGGAGGTTCTCCTTCTGGCTGAGCGAGGTGAAGAGGTACGCCAACGTGGAGATAAGGATGTAGGCCGCCGGCTGTTTTCAAGCGTTCCGCCAAGTAATCATGGAAAAAAAACCCGTCATAGCCGTCACGATGGGAGACCCCGCCGGGGTGGGCCCTGAGATAATACTGAAGGCGCTCAATAGCAGACGCATCAGGCGCATCTGCTCCCCCGTGGTCGTCGGCGACAGTGGGGTGCTCCGGCTTGTGGCGACCAAGCTCGGTCTCAAGCCCCTGAAGGAGTCCGAGGTCATCGGCGTTTCCTCGATAGACGTGAAGCGGCTCAGGCCCGGCAGGCCGACAAAGGAATCCTCGCGCGCCATGATATCGTATATAGAGCGCTCAGTCAGGATGGCCATGGACAACGATGTGGCGGCAATGGTGACCGCGCCGATAAGCAAGGAGGCGGCCAGGCTTGCCGGGTTCGGCTTCCCCGGACACACCGAGTTCATCGCGCACCTCACCGGGACTAAGGACTTCCGCATGATGCTCGGAGGGGAGGGCCTCAAGGTCGTCCTTGTGACCATACACGTGGCCTTGAAGGAGGTGCCGCGCCTCGTGACGAGCGCCTCGGTCTTCAAGACCATAAAGATAACCGACGGGGCCTTTAAAGAGTACGGCTTCAAGAGGCCGAGGATAGCGGTGGCCGGGCTGAACCCGCACGCCGGGGAGGCCGGCATGTTCGGGGACGAGGAGAAAAAGGCCATAGCCCCGGCCGTCAAACGGGCGCGCGCCCTTGGGATTGACGCCGTGGGGCCCATGCCGCCGGATACCGTATTCTACAGGGCGGTCAGGAAAAAGGAGTTCGACTGCGTGGTCTGCATGTACCACGACCAGGGGCTCGGCCCGCTGAAGCTCCTGCACTTCGAAGACGGCGTGAACGCGACTCTCGGCCTGCCCATAATACGCACCTCCGTCGACCACGGCACCGCCTACGACATAGCCTGGAAGGGTGTAGCAAACCCCGATAGCCTCATAGCGGCCATCGAGATGGCCGTGGATATGGCAATGGCCGGGAGGAAGCAAAGGGGTTGAGTTGAAAATGGATGCATCTTGAAGCTCCCCCTTTTCCAAAGGGGGATACGAGTGGGATTTTACAGCGTTTTATAATCCCCCCTGCCCCCAGTCCATACATTAGGAAAAGGGGGGTAGTTAATGGGACAGCAGTGATGGACAAGATAATAATCAAAGGCGCAAGGGTCCACAACCTTAAATCCATCGACCTTGAGATACCGAGGGACAGGCTCGTCACCATCACCGGGGTCTCGGGCTCCGGCAAATCCTCACTCGCCTTCGACACCATCTACGCCGAGGGGCAGAGGAGGTACGTGGAGAGCCTCTCCGCCTACGCCAGGCAGTTCCTCGAACAGATGGACAAGCCGGACGTGGAGTCCATAGAGGGGCTCTCCCCCGCCATATCCATCGAGCAGAAGACCACTTCAAAAAACCCGCGCTCAACCGTGGGGACCGTGACCGAGGTCTATGACTACCTGAGGCTCCTATTCGCCAGGGCCGGGGAGCCGTACTGCTACGGCTGCGGCAGGCCCATAACCTCGCAGACCATCGAGCAGATGGCCGACAGGATAACCCGGCACCCGGACGGGACGCGGGTGATACTGCTCTCACCGATAGTGCGGGGGAGGAAGGGCGAGTACAAAAAGGAGCTTGAGGGACTGAGGAAGGAAGGCTACACCAAGGTCAGGATAAACGGGGAGATGAGGGACCTTGAGGGGGTGGAGGGCCTCGATAAGAGGAAAAAGCATTACATAGACGTCGTGGTCGACAGGCTGATACTCAAAGAGGGGATATTGCGGAGGCTCTCGGACTCCCTTGAGGTGGCCGCGCGCCTCTCAAACGGGCTCGTCAAGGTCGACGCCAACGGCAAGGAGCTCCTCTTCAATGAGAAGCTCTCCTGCGTTGAGTGCGGCATAAGCTACCCGGAGATAAGCCCCACCACCTTTTCATTCAACAGCCCGTACGGCGCCTGCGCGGAGTGCAAGGGCCTCGGCGAGAAGTATTACTTCGACCACGAGCTTGTCGTGCCTGACCCCGCGCTATCCCTCGCCGGGGGGGCGATAGCCCCCTGGGGGGCCTCCGGAGGCAAGAAGGCCGCCGCATGGTATCTGAATATACTTGAGAGCCTCTCTCGCCATTACGGCTTCAGCGTCATTACGCCATTCAAGAAGCTCTCCGCCGGGATAAAAGAGGTCATCCTCAACGGCTCGGGAGGCACGGAGATGGAGTTCCGCCACGCGGGCGAGAAGAGCAGTTATACCTACACACAGCCGTTCGAGGGGGTCTTGAACAACCTGGAGAGGAGATACCGCGAGACCGCGTCCGAGGACGTGAGGGAGGACCTTGAGAGGTTCATGAACTCCCAGCCGTGCCCTTCGTGCGACGGGTCGAGGCTCAAGAAAGAGGCGCTCTTCATCAAGGTCGGCGGCAAGTCCATCCATGACGTCGTAGGCATGTCGATAAAGGACGCGCTCGACTTCTTCAAGAGGCTCAAGCTCGCGCCGCAGAGGCAGGAGATAGCCAGGAGGGTGCTCAAGGAGGTCGGCGAGAGGCTTGCGTTCCTATCAAACGTCGGGCTCGACTACATATCGCTCGACCGCGCGGCCTCCACGCTTTCGGGCGGCGAGGGGCAGAGGATAAGGCTCGCAACCCAGATAGGCTCAAGCCTCGTCGGGGTGCTCTACATACTCGACGAGCCGTCCATCGGGCTCCATCAGAGGGACAACAGGAGGCTCCTCGCGGCGCTCAAGAGGCTCCGGGACATGGGCAATACCGTCCTTGTCGTAGAGCACGACGAGGAGACGATGCGGGAGTCCGACTATGTCATAGACATGGGCCCCGGCGCGGGCTCCCACGGCGGGGAGGTGGTGGCCAGAGGCTCCGTGGAAGATATTATAAAGAGCGAAAGGTCGCTCACAGGCAAGTACCTATCCGGGGAGCTCGCCATAGCGGCGCCGCTGGAACGGAGGAGACCGGACGGAAGGCGGCTATCCCTGAAAGGGCTCAAGGAGAATAACCTCAAGGACCTGAGCATCGATATCCCCATCGGCCTCATAACGTGCGTCACCGGGGTATCGGGCTCCGGTAAGTCCACCCTCGTGGTCGACACCCTTTACAAGAACCTCGCTAAAAGGCTCTACGGCTCCAAACTGAAGGCGGGCGCGATGGACTCCATCCGCGGCCTCGAGTTCATCGACAAGGTGATAGACATAGACCAGTCACCCATAGGCAGGACGCCGCGCTCCAACCCCGCTACGTACACCGGGGTCTTCAGCCCCGTGAGGGAGCTATTCAGCGAGCTCCCGGAGGCCAAGGTGAGGGGGTACGGCCCCGGCAGGTTCAGCTTCAACGTGAAGGGGGGGAGGTGCGAATCGTGCAAGGGGGACGGGCTTATAAAGGTGGAGATGCACTTCCTCCCGGACGTCTACGTCACGTGCGACGCGTGCAGGGGGAAGAGGTACAACAGGGAGACGCTTGAGGTCCGCTACAGGGGCAGGAACATCGCCGAGTGCCTCGATATGTCCGTGACAGAGGCCCTCGGCTTTTTCGAGAACATCCCGCAGGTGAGGGAGAAGCTCAAGACGCTCAACGACGTGGGCCTGGGCTACATAAAGCTCGGGCAGTCCTCAACGACGCTATCGGGCGGGGAGGCGCAGAGGATAAAGCTTTCGAGGGAATTGTCCAAGAGGGCCACAGGCAAGACGATCTACATACTCGACGAGCCGACGACCGGGCTCCACTTCGCCGACATTCAGAGGCTCCTTGACGTGCTCATGAGCCTGCGGGACGCGGGCAACACGATAGTCATAATAGAGCACAACCTCGACGTAATAAAATCCGCCGACCATATAATCGACCTCGGCCCCGAGGGCGGGGACGCGGGCGGCAGGGTCATAGCCGCTGGCACGCCCGAGGAGGTGGCCGCCACAAAAGGCTCATACACCGGGGAGTTTTTGAAGGGGGTGGTGGGAGGGGGGAGATGAAGGCTGGATAACGATGGGCTTCGCTTCGCTCAACCCATCCTACGGCGCTCGAATTGTTTGCACGTCATGAACGATGGGCTTCGCTTCGCTCAACCCATCCTACCGTACTATTTACACACCTTTTTATACTACCTCTCAAGGAATCCGCAATCTTTCCGATAAAATAAGGGCAGGGTGTTGTTAATAAAATCGGAGAGAGGTTCGTGGACATGGAACAACGGCGTTCCGTTTTTTCAAGGCTAAAAGGCGTTATGCTTCCTTTAATGGGGGTGTTTATAATAGGGAGCATCGCGCTCTTTATCGCAATCTTTTACTTCACGAAGAAGTCAACGATTGACGAGGCGAAGACAAGCGCGCGGGAGACAATTGAGCAGTTTAAGCTAATACGCGCGTATTATACCGAGAATGTCGTAAAAAAGGTAAAGGAATCGTCCAGCCTCAATGTCTCATACAACCACAAGGACCAAAAGGACGCGATCCCGCTTCCCGCAACAATGATACACGACCTGAGCGAGCTTATCGGCGCGAACAAGGACGGCTTGCTATTGAGGCTTTACAGCGCGTATCCCTTCCCCAACCGCGCATCAAGGACACTTGATGATTTTGAAAAGCAGAGCCTTGAGCACTTTAAATCAACGGATGCTGCTTTTATAAGGACCGGGGTGTTTGACGGCAAAGAGGTTGTGAGGGTTGCCATCGCGGACAGGCTCACGAAAGAGACCTGCGTTGGCTGCCACAACACGCACCCCGAGTCCCCGAAAAAGGACTGGAAGCTCAACGATGTAAGGGGAGTTCTTGAGGTGATAGTCCCCGTTGACGCGCAGCTTGCGGCAAACAGGGGCCTTAATTACAAGGTCGCCGGCATTCAGTTCGCAATAATTGTTGTAACGCTTTCAGTGCTTATTGTGACAGTAAAGCGCTCTGCCCTCAATCCCATGGAAAAGATAATCTCAGCCCTTAATCGTGCGGCAGAAGGCGACCTTTCAAAAAGGGTTGAAATCTCAACAAACGACGAGTTCGGAAGCGCGGGCCGCTCTTTAAACCAGTTCCTCGACAAGACAGAGGATATAGTCCGCGAGATACAGGCATCGTCCTCCCTGCTCGCATCCGCCTCGGAGGAACTCTCGGCGGCGTCCGTCCAGATAGTAAAGGGCGCTGATACCCAGAGCGCCAGGGCCTCGCAGGTCGCGACAGCCTCGCAGGAGATGAGCGCGACGATAATGGATGTGGCAAAGAACGCGACTCAGGCCGCGGAGGCCGCAAGGCAGGCAAACAGCGCGGCGCAGAGCGGAGGCGACACTGTTTTAAAGACGATAGACAGCATGAACGGCATTGCTAAGACCGCAAAGGAAAGCAGTTCTGTTATTGAGGCCCTGGGCTCGCGCTCAAAGGAAATAGGAAAGATTATCGCGGTCATAAACGACATAGCTGACCAGACGAACCTGCTTGCGTTAAACGCGGCAATTGAGGCGGCCAGGGCGGGGGACCAGGGCAGGGGCTTTGCGGTTGTCGCGGACGAGGTGAGAAAGCTCGCGGAGCGCACCATGAAGGCCACAAAGGAGATAAGCTCCATGATAATGGCGATTCAGGAGGAGAACTCAAAGGCCCTCGGAAGCATGCAAGAGGAGGTCAGGGTTGTTGAGCAGGGGGTCGGCCTTGCAAAAGAGGCCGGCGAGGCATTAAAAAGCATCGTGGCAGAGGTTGAGACCGTGAACCAGATGATACAGCAGATAGCAACAGCCGTTGAGGAGCAGAGCACGACAGCGGACCAGATAAGCGGGGACATTGAAAATGTCGCGGTTGTCACAAAGGAGACGGCCACAGGCGCAGAGGAGATGGCAAGGGCAAGCGAGGACATCGCAAAATCGGCCATAAAACTCAATTCCCTCGTTGCGCTCATCTCATCCGCCCGGCGAACAGGGCCATAGGATGAGATGAGGAACGAAGCGCGTCACGAAATCCAACCCTCCGCGGCGCCACACCCCCAAAGCGTCCGGCTATTTATTGAAGAGCCTTGTAAATTCTCCGTAGCCTTCTTTTTCAAGCGCCTCCTTCGGTATGAACCTCAATGCCGCTGAATTTATGCAGTACCGAAGCCCGGTGGGCGCGGGGCCGTCGTTGAACACATGCCCCAGGTGCGAGTCCCCGTGACGGCTCCTTACCTCCGTCCTGCTTCCAAAGAAGCCGCGGTCCTCCTTTTCCGTGATATTCTGAGGCGCAAGGGGCCTGACGAAGCTTGGCCAGCCGGTGCCGGAGTCATACTTGTCCGTGGAACTGAAAACCGGCTCCCCGGAGACGATATCGACGTATATCCCTTCCTTCTTGTTGTCCCAGTACTCGTTGTTAAAGGCCCTTTCCGTGCCATTCTGTTGGGTCACCTTGTACTGGAGCGGAGTGAGCCTGCTTTTGAGCTCGGCATCGTCCGGCTTATGGTATTTTTTATCGTTATTCTTATCCACGGGTTTTATCTCCTTATCCCATACCTTGCTCAAGAACCTATCCCGGCCGGAGCGCGACCTGTAGAACTTGTATCTTATCGGGTTCTTCTTGTAATAGTCCTGGTGGTACTCTTCCGCCGGATAGAACTGCTTTGCCTTGAGTATCTGCGTTACGATGGGAGAAGAGAACCTTCCGGATTCCCCTAACTCTTTCTTCGAGCGCTCGGCAAGCTTCCTCTGCTCATCGTTCAAATAGAAGACGGCCGAAACGTACTGCGGCCCCCTGTCCACGAACTGCCCGTTCTTGTCGGTCGGGTCCACCTGCCTCCAGAAAACATCGAGCAGGCGCGAGTATGAGACGCGGGCCGGGTCATAGGTTATCCTGACGGCTTCTACGTGGCCGGTAACGCCCGCGGAGACCTTTTCGTACGTCGGATCTTTTTCATCTCCCCCCGTATAGCCGGACAACGCCTCCAATACGCCGTCGAGCTTTTCAAAGGGCGGCTCCATGCACCAGAAGCACCCGCCGGCGAATATCGCGGTTTCATACTGCGGCTTCTCCGCCGCGACCGAGGTAAACGGGGAAAAAACTCCCATAGCCAATGAAAAAATGAGCATTTTCCCAAACATAACCACACTTGTTTTTTTTGTTTTTAGCGCGACACGAGACATGACAGCCTCCTTTTATTAAGGATGCTCTGAAAAAGTCGTTTTCTGTCTGTCATTCAGAGGAGCGACGCGACGAAGAATCTCGGCGCCTGCTGATTTCCTTTAAAGATGAGATTGCTTCGCTTCGCTCGCAATGACGAATCAAGGAATTAATCAGAGCTTCCTTAGCATCGTTCAGCTCCAACGATGGGCTGAGCCTTGCTCAACCTATCCTACGCCCCTTGAATCATTATACACCATGAACGATGGGCTGTGCTTCGCTCAATCCATTTGACGGCGGTGTTTTCCATAAAAAATGGGCCTGGCGAAGACTACCCTAATAAACAAAAAAACGGACCGCCGTCTCCGGCGGTCCGTCAATAGGCTTGAAATCAGGGCCGTCCGTCAGCCGGGCCCATCTACATAGACCGCGAACGGCGCGCAGGGCCTCCCGTATATCTTCCTTGAGCCCGGCGCCCTTGTGCCCTCTATAGTCAGGAGCCTTTTCTCCATTGTATCTATAGAGAGCTGTCCCGAATCTATTCCTATCCATCTCCTGCCGAGTTTTTCCGCCGCGCTGAGCGTCGTCCCGGCCCCGGCGAAGGCGTCTATCACCATGTCGCCCTCGTTCGACGAGGCCTGTATGATGCGGGATAGGAGCGCCTCTGGCTTTTGCGTCGGATACCCGGTCTTTTCAGCGCCGCTTAAATGCATCGCGTCCGGTATGTCGTCCCAGACGTCCCCTATGAGCTTGTCTTCGATGATGTGGTTGCCGTCGTCTCTAAGAAAATACTTTATCCTCAAGTTGCCGTTGCGTGTCGTGTATACCCTGTTCTCTTTCCTCAGCGCCTCTATGCTCGCATCCGTATAGTCGCCCCGCGGCGAGGTCTTGAACCACCTACCGTCGTGGTTCATCCGGTATCCGGAGGCCCCCTTTTTTATCCTCTTTTCGGCGAATATGCGGTTAAAGACGCGGTGTTCGCCCTTTCCGTACCAGAGTATGATGTCGTGGTTCCTCGAGAACTGCGAGGCCGTATGCTTCGCGCCCCTGCCCCCGTAGCTCCAGACGATGTCGTTGAGGAAGTTCTCCGCGCCGAAGACCTCGTCCATCACGACCTTGACGTAATGGACCTTCTTCCAGTCGAGGTGGACGTATATGGAGCCGTCCTCGGACAATAGCTCGCGCAGGAGTATGAGGCGCTTCCTCAGGAACTCAAGGAACCGCGGACCGCCGACCCTGTCGTCATAGGCTATCCGTCCGTTCTCGGACCTGAAGACGAGCCGGGTCGAGAACGGCGGGTCCATGTACGCGAGCCTCGGCCCCATGCTCCCGTCGGAATTGCGGAGGGCCCCGGCCCCCTTCATCTCAAGGAGCGCCTTGAGCGCCGGCAGGTTGTCCCCGTGGATGAGGATATTCTCCGGGGCCGCGTCCCCGGCGGCGCGGAAGGCCCGCGCCTTCCTGAGATGAGCGCAGGGGGTATCGGAGACGACCCTCTCCAGAGGGACCTTGCCCGGGTATGTGAGCTCGCATTCCATTCCGTATCTCATCAACGCCTTTGATGTGCCTGTCAGCCACTCCATATTATATTGTTTTAGCGGGGATATGAAAGCGATTTTTAGTCTCCCGTGATAGGTCCATGATTCCGCTTGATTTGGGACCCTCAATGGTGGAATATAGTGGCTTGTGGAATATTACAAGGGGGCGGATATCCCATGGACAAATACAGGCTCCATATATTCGTATGCCTCGGCAAGAGGTGCGCGGCCAAAGGGTCCGAGGAGGTGCTCGATCGCTTGAAGGAGAGGATAAAGAAGGACGGGCTCAAGGCCGATGTTAAGGTGTCGAGGTCCGGGTGCCTGCAGGTCTGCAAGGAGACCCATTCCGAGGGCGAGTACTCCCCGGCAATCGTCATATACCCGGAAGGGGTCTGGTACAGGAACGTAACGGTATCGGACGTCGACGAAATAGTCGACAGGCACGTAAGGAAGGGCGAGACAATGGAGAGGCTCCTGCACTACAGGATGACACTTTAACGTTCTGACCCCCCCCATCGGGCTTTCAGGCCCTGGGAGGTTTTTTAACGTTCTGGAACCCCACAGGGTTTTCACGCCTTGGCGGGGGGTCACGGGGCCTGGCAAGGGCCATCGGCTGGCGCAAAAACATCTTGACTCCTTTATCCTGGACGATTAATATTAGCGCTCTATATTCCCGACAGAAGATGCCGACAATGACGATAAATAAAAGCAGTCTGCGCGGAAGGCTTTTGCTCGCCTTCCTTTTTATATTCCTTCTTCCATCCGTGGGGCTGGCGCGGACGTCGAGGGTATTGGTGCTCCCCTGGAAGGTCAATGCGGCGGAAAACCTCGAATTTCTCAAGTCCGCGATGCTCGACATGCTCACTACGAGGATAGGCGCCGCCGAGGTCGAGGTAATCAGCCCCGAGGCCCTGAAAGAGGCTATGCCGGCGCTCAAGTCCGGTGACGTTACGGACAGCACGGCGGCCAGCGCCGGGCGCAGGCTCAAGGCGGATTTCGTGCTCTACGGCAGCCTTACGGTCATCGGCGGCTCGGTGAGCCTCGACGCAAAGCTCTTGAACGTCACGAGCGGGGCTATAACCCCGTTCTATTCAAAGGGCGACGGGGTCGATTCCGTCATCGGCCTCGTTGGCAGGCTCTCCGCGGAGGCGGCCGCGGCCGCCGGAGGGACGGTGAAGGTCCCGCCGATAGCTCCGGCAAAGGCCGAGGAAAAGAAGGCCGCGCAGGAACCCGTAGCCCCCAAAGGCGAAGAGTTCATAATAAAGCCCAAGGAAGAGCCTGGCCGGTGGAAGAGCGGTCTGATGGAGGGGATGTACCTGGCGTTCACTGCCGGGGACCTCAACAAGGACGGGGTAAAGGAGCTCTTCCTCATTACTAAAAAGAGCCTGACGATAGCCGTCATTAAGCCCGAGGGCCTTGAGGTCGTAAAAAAGATAGATAGCGGGCCGGGTGTGGACTTCGTGGCTATAACCTCCATAGATTCGGACAACGACGGCTCTCCGGAGGTATACATATCAGGGGTGCGCGACTACAGGCCCTACACAAGCCTCCTTGAATACGGCGTAGACGGGTACAGGATAACAAGGACGGGGATAAGGTGGCTCGTAAAGGCCGTCCAGACGGATAGCGGCAGCGTGCTCATAGGCCAGGGGTTCACGTACGAGGATGGGTTTTCAGGGGGGCTCAGGGTCTTGAGGAAAGAGGGTGACGGCCTCGCGGACAAGGGGTCTTTTACGGTGACGCTGCCCTTTATGGTCGACATCTACAGGTTCGACACGTTCGGCCTTACGGATAAGGAGAGCGAGCTCGTAGCACTTGACGACAGGGAATATATACGGATATACAGGAAGGGCGAGGGCGGCGGCTGGGAGAAGTCCTGGAAGAGCAGGGAGTTTTACGGCGGCACCCTCGATTACATAGACCTTGGCGGCGAACGCTACGCGGCAGTTGAGGGCGGCTTCTTCCATGCCGATACTGACGGGGACGGCAGATTCGAGCTTATAATAAAGAGGAACGTGCCCGGCGGCCTCGGCCGGTTCGCCAGGAAGCCGGGGTCCTACGACAGCGCGGAGGTCTTGAGCCTGTCATGGGACAGGGGCGAAGAGGGGCTCAAGGTCAACTGGAAGACGAGGGAAGTGAAGGGGTACATAGCGGACTTCCTCATAGACGATATGAACAAGGACGGCGCGAAAGAGATACTCCTGCTCGTCGTAGAGGGGACCGAGAGCTTGACGGGCGGGCAAAAAAGTTATGTACTTATGGATAAATTGTCGGTAAAATAGACTCCTTCCTTTTGCGCATATCCCAACCAAAAACGGCGGTGTAGCTCAGTTGGCAGAGCAGGGGTCTCATAAGCCCCGCGTCCGTGGTTCGACTCCACGCACCGCCACCAGATTTACTCAACTAACCCGACAAGTTACGCCGACGGATTTTTCAGCACGATTTTTGAAATTTGAAATTGTGCTAAATTTGTGCTAACGGTTGCACCGTGTCCGGCCTGACATCCAGGGCGTCTACCCCGTCCCTGAGGCTCTCCGGGTAATGGTGCGCGTAGCGCTGAGTCGTCTTGTTGTCCCTGTGACCAAGAAGCTTCTGAACCTTGTAGAGGTCAATGCCCCTTTGGACAAGCCGGGTAGCGAAGGTATGCCTCAAGTCGTGGAAACAGAAGCCTTCGATCTTTGCGGTCTTCAGGGCCTTCATGAAGTCCGACCTTAGATTCCCGCCGTCGATCTTCGTTCCCACCGAGCTTGTGAAGACATAATCGCTTGCAAGGTATCTTACCCTGGACTTTTCTTTCAGTAGTTCCCAGACAGTCCGGTTAAGGGGGATGGACCTCCTCTCGCCGTTCTTCGTCTCTTGAAGGGTGGCGATGCCGCTAAAGAGGTTCACGTCCTGCCATTTAAGCGAGAGAATCTCACCCTGCCGCATCCCGGTATTCAGCGCGAAGGTGACGATATCTTTAAGCCACCCCGGACAGGTATCCAAGAGCCTCTTTTCCTCTTCATAGTTTAGCCACCTGTCACGCGGCTGGCCTTCCTTTTCCATCGAGACGCGCTTAACCGGGTTGTCCCTGCACCATTCCCATTCCTTCACGGCTATCGTGTACATGTGCTTCAAGATCGGAGGTAGTATAAAAAGGTGTGTAAATAGATAGAAGGCGGTGTATCCTTCAGGTTCGCCAGAACCGGGCTTTGAGGCCCAAAGAAAGGAGTACAACCGCCATGAGCAAGTACACCATTGAAAGCACACCTGAGTCAAGGCC
>JACRNN010000233.1 GCA_016234955.1 Deltaproteobacteria bacterium
TCGGCGGCTTCCTGGGCCTCGGCGCCCTTTTCGGCGGTATCGACTATGTCTATGCCGAGCTCGCCGAGCGTCCCGAGGAGATTGTCCATCTCCTCCACCGAGAAGTTATCCTCGGGGAACGCGTCGTTTATTTCGTCATAGGTCAAAAAACCCTTGTCTTTGCCTATGTCTATGAGGCTCAACAGGTCGTGGTTGCCGCTGGACGCGCCTGAGGCTTGAGTGACGTTATTGCCGTTATTTTTCTTTGCCATAAACCCATCCTTATAGGGATTGCATTTGAAGACAGAAAATCATTGCATTCTAACACAAGTTTATCGCAAATGTCAATATCGGTCAAGCCGCCGCGTCAATTTTTCGGCGGTTGGGAAATTTTGCAAGGAAGCGGGGGGAAGGGAGCACGGCCCCAAGTTTTTTCGAAAGAATACTTGACAAAAACAATAAGGTATATTAGATTTAAGTAGTAGGCTGTCCGGATAACATTAAATAGCGGCTTTATCCGTGATATATGGACGGCAAGGGGGCGGGGGTCACAGTTGGGACGGTTGGGCAGTAGGCCTGGCTGGGCCGGCACGATTCGGCCGTAACCGGGCAACGCCTTCAAGAATGGACGTGCGCCGTCAGCCGCAAAGTGCAGAGGTAACCGATTGAGGCTATCGACAAAGGGACAATACGCGGTTAGGGCGATGGTGAACCTCGCGTGCCACTCGGGTGAAGGGCCTGTAACGCTCAAGGGCATATCCGTGGAGGAAGGGATATCTTTATCGTATCTTGAGCAGCTCTTCGTCAAGCTCCGGAAGGGCAAGATAGTAAAGAGCGTGCGCGGCCCCGGTGGCGGGTACGTCCTCGGTAAGCCGGCCTTTGAGATAAGCGTCGGAGAGGTCATCTCGGTGGTGGAGGAGCCTATGAACCCCGTTGCCTGCCTCGATGACGGCTCGACGCCGTGCGACAGGGCCTCCAGATGCACGACCCAGAAGGTATGGAAGTGCCTGGCGGAGAAGATAGCGGAATTCCTGAATTCCGTGACCATAGAGGATTTGAGCATGGAGGCAAAGGCCATAAGCGGCGGCGGCCTCGAGTCGGCCCGGCCGGTCTGCGCCGTTGAGCAAAAAGGAGGGTTTGGGTCTTGAACAGGATATACTTCGACCACAACGCCACCACCCCGGTGCTCCCGGAGGTCTTCGAAGCGATGGTCCCCTTCCTCAAGGACCAGTGGGGAAACCCCTCGAGCATACACTGGGCCGGAAGGGGCACGAAAAAGGCCGTGGAGGACGGCCGGGAGAAGGTGTGCGCCCTTTTGAACTGCACGCCCCCGGAGCTGATATTCACGAGCTCGGGGACGGAAGGGGACAACCACGCCATAAAGGGTCTTGTCTACGCCAGGAGGGACAAGGGCAACCACATAATAACGACCAGGGTCGAGCACCCCGCGGTGCTGAACACCTGCAAGCACCTCGCCAAGGAGGGTTTTGAAGTCACATACCTCGACGTCGACAACGACGGGCTCATCGACCTTGAGGCGCTTAAGAAGGCCATCACCCCCAAGACCATACTTATTACGGTGATGTTCGCCAATAACGAGACCGGCGTGCTCTTCCCTATAGAAGAGATAGGCGCTATAGCCAGGGAGCGCGGCGTCGCGTTCCACACCGACGCCGTCCAGGCCGCCGGAAAGTATCCGATAGACCTTCAGAAACTCCCGGTGGACCTCCTCACCATCTCCGGGCACAAGCTCTACGCTCCTAAGGGGGTGGGGGCGCTCTACGCGAGGAGGGGCGTGAGGCTGGCGCCGCTCATACACGGCGGCCATCACGAGAGGAACAGGCGCGGGGGCACGGAAAACGTGGCCGGGATAGCCGGCATGGGCGTTGCCGCCGAGATAGCGGCGAGGGATATGGTGAAGGAGACGGCCCATCTGACCACGCTCAGGGACAGGATCGAGGCCGGGTTCAAGGCCAGGGTGGAGCACATAAAGGTGAACGGCCACCCGGAGAAGAGGCTCGCCAATACCTCGAACATAAGCTTCGAGTTCGTCGAGGGCGAATCCCTCCTCCTGAACCTCGACATGAAGGGCATAGCCGCCTCAAGCGGCTCGGCCTGCACATCAGGGAGCCTTGAGCCGTCGCACGTGCTCATAGCTATGGGCCTGAGCCACGAGATGTCGCACGGCTCCGTGAGGTTCAGCCTCGGCAAATCGAATACCGTCGAGGAGATAGATTACCTGCTCGAGATAATGCCGCCGATAGTCGAGAGGATGAGGAGCATGTCACCGCTCTATGCCGGCGCGAAGTAACGCCGTCGCACGGGGGCGATAAGATAGATGAAAAAACGCGGACCCTGCCGTATTAGTATTAAGGAACCTCTGATTAATTCACAAGCGCATGTCATTCTGAGCCCTTCGCTCTGTCATTCTGAGCGTAGCGAAGAATCTTGGTTTTTCGCTCAGGCTAAACTCCGCGAAGAATCTCGCATGTAGACAAATCAGTAAATTACGAGATTCTTCGGTCGCGGCGTTTACACTGAA
>JACRNN010000046.1 GCA_016234955.1 Deltaproteobacteria bacterium
CGCTGCCCTCTGTCTTTACGTACTTGCCTATGAGGGACGCGGTGCTGTAGTTCTGCATGGAGGTCAAGTTGCCGGACATCGTGGTCATGGTCGTATTGAGGTTTGTTATCCCCTCCAGAGAGCTGAACTGCGCCAACTGCGACACGAACTCGGTATTGTCCGTAGGGTTGAGCGGGTCCTGGTTCTCGAGCTGGGTGACGAGGAGCGTAAGGAAGTCGTC
Organism: Deltaproteobacteria bacterium; assembly: GCA_016234955.1. Taxonomy (GTDB): domain Bacteria; phylum Desulfobacterota; class GWC2-55-46; order GWC2-55-46; family GWC2-55-46; genus JACRLF01. Next base: position 221 of record JACRNN010000046.1, read on the forward strand.
CTTGCCGAGCGTCCCGCTCGTCGAGCTTGTCGATGAAGAGCTTGATGTGCTTGATGAACTCGTTGAGTTCAATAGAGAAGTTACTCCGTCTATCATGAAATAGCCTCCTTTATTCCGCGCCGTCCGGCGCCGCTGTATTGTTATGCGAAGAGATCCACTCCGCTTGATCCGCCGGCGCCCTGCCATGCGGACCGGGGCGTTGAGCCGTTCTGCGCGCCCTCCTTTATCCCGCCATTTTGGGCGGCCCAGCCCCATGGCCCCTGGTACGACGGGCCGTCCCTGAAACCTCCTGTGCCGCCGCCCCCCCATGTGCCTGCGCCGTTTGGATGATAACTATCGCCTCCGTCGGCGCCGAAGGCGTTTTTACCGAGCTCTATCGTATAGCCGTCGAGCTTCAGGCCCTGGCGGCTGAAGGCTTCCTTAAGCGCCCCGGCGTCCGCATCGAGTACCCTCTTCACCTCCACGCTGTCGACCGTTATCCTCGCGCTCACCGCGTTGGAGGAAGGGTCCTCCATATTAAGCCTTATGCGGATAGCGCCGAGGTGCTCGGGGTGGAGGCTGATGGATACCTCTTTCGCCCCCCTTGTGACCGCTATATTCAGCCCTGAGTCGAGCCTGTCGTAGATATCGTTATTGGCCGCAACGTTGTGCGTCCGGGTATCCGTATTTTTTGATACATCGAAAGACGTCTTCTCCAACGGATTGTCAACCGAAAAGGCCGTGGTCCCGGAGGGGCCCGTGTCTTTCACGAATTGGGCCTTAGGGTCCCCCTCGCCTTCAAGCCCGTTGCCATCGCCCTGTCCGGAGCCCGAAGAGCCCGAAGAGCCGACTTGAGCGGCCGGCGCGGCGGTCGTCTCCGCGCCTTTATCGACGTTGAACCTGACGGGTTCCACCCCTGTGGCTTGAGTGTCCCTTGAAACGCCGGATAAGGTCATGCCGTGGCGCTCCGACCTCGGAAATCCCCCCTTGACGGCCTGCGGTTCCGCGCCTCCGTTATCGACGCCGTCCCCTTGCCCGTCCGCGTTATCCGCGTCCGCCTGCCCGGAGGCGGCCGATGCTCCGTTTCCCGGGTTTACGCCGACAACGCTACCGATATTGATTTTAGCGTCAGCGCCCTTTGCCGCACCCGTTGTAAAGGCCGCGGCAACGGTGGTGTCTTTAGAGACCGCTTCCATATATCCGGCTTCAGCGGGGCCGGGGGCAGTCTTTTCGACAGGCCCGGCAGGGGGCGGAAGGCCGTCTGTCGCCTCTCCTGAAGAGGTCCCGGAGGCCGAACCAGGATCAAACGGATCCGTTGGCGCGGATGATACGGCCTTATTCGTGTCGCCGTTTTTCACTGACGTCGCGCCTTCAGGCGGCGCATCATCCGGCGAGGATGATGCGTCCTTAACCGCGGCGCCGTTGTCGTATAGCGGCATGGGAGATAAAATGGACGCGGACTGCGCATCCTTACCGCCCTTATCAATCCCTCGCGCCTTGGGGTCTACTGGACGCCGCCCCTCGGATAGTACCAGGCCGACGGCAGGCTTAGTGTCGCCGTTTTTCACTGACGTCGCGCCTTCAAGCGGCTCCTCATCCTGCAGCGGGGCCTTGGGGTCGAGCCCCTTGTCCAGGTCGGTATCTTCGCAAGGCTTCTTCCGTAGGTTGTGGAAGCGCCCTGGACCGGGGGAAGCGTCTTTTGGCTGGTCCGCCTGGACGTCCCCGCTCCCCCGGGCCTCGGGCGCGGCGCTCCCGTCGGGCTCCATGCATTCGCTCAAGGCCTCGGTAAATCCGGCCCCGTTGGAATCCGCCTCTGAACCCTTGCGGAGGTCCCTGGCCACCGCGCCTTGCGCGTTGACCGCGCCGAATACCGATATATCCATCTTCGCTCCTGATCCGCCTCTTTAGATGCTTATACTGCCGGAAATCTGTTTTGCAATAGGCGTGCCAGGTAGAGGTCTTATATTTTTTACAATAAATTCAATATATTACGATTTGCCGATGGATTTATTGCTCCACATCTTCTTACTTGATGGCGGCATTATTTTCCCCATGAAAGTATTTTTTGCCTCCATGAAACCTCCCCTGTTAAGACCACAGGGGTTATAGAACGTTAAAAAAAATCCCCGCTATTAATGGCGGGGAATGTCGGCGCGGGGTCTGCCGATGTGCGTGGTCCGCGGGCCTTGTCAGTTGTGTCTTGACTTTATCGCGAGGGTCAACCTGGCGGCCTTGTCTACGTCCATCACGGCGATAATCTTTGCGGCCTTCTTGGGGTTCATGGTGGCGAGCACCGAGACGGCCGTCTCCTCATCGAGCCTCTCCATCCTCGGGGCGGCCTCTTCAGGGCTCATCGACTCGTATATCTTGACGACCTTATTCAGCCGTTCCGCGTCCTTCTCCTTTATCTTTTTGGAGAGGTCCTCGACTTCATTGCGGGCCTTGTTGATCTCCGCGAGCTTATCCTCGATGTCCCTTTTGAGCGCCTTGAGCCTTTCTTCCCTAACCTTTATCTCCTCCTCCCTCGCGTCGAGCTCCGCCTGCCTTCTGCCGATGGCGTCCAAAAGCGCCTTATCCCCGGCGTAGGCCTCGTCGGACTTTTTGGAGGCATCATCCTTGCGTACCTGGGACGATTGCGCCTGCGCCTCCGTCTGCGTTTCCGCCAATACCTGAGAGGCCTTGAGACCAAAGCCCGAAAATACCCATACCGCCAGGACGGCTATCTTTAACGCGGCCAGAACGGCCACAGCCTTCTTATACCTCATCTCCGCCGCTCCTTTTGAACCTGCTGGTCACCATGTCGTCGGTGATCTTCTGCTCCAGCTTCTCTATATGCATCGAGAAGCTCGTTGCGCTTTTTCTCGAAGAACTCCCTCAGCTCCTTGAGCACCCCTTCCTGCGCGGCTATATGCCTCTTTACCGATGAAAGGTAGTCGTGATACATCCTTATATCCGATACGGGCGCGCCCTTTTCCTTGAGCCCGTCAGCCTCTTCGGAGGTTTTGCGGTAGACGCCTTTCAGGAACGAGAGCTTCGACTCCTCCTCATCGAGCCTCTTAAGCGCCACCGCGAACTCGACCTGGCTCAACTCCTCAAGCAGCTTCCTGAACTCATACAGAGGCTCCTGTTTAAAAACGAATTTTTTCATGTCAGATCGGTCCCTTCGGCAGTTTGACGGATTTTTTCCACGGCCTGCAGAAACTCGTCATATCCCGAGCGCAAAAAGCCTCTGGAGGCAGTCCTCAAAGCCGACCCCCTCGGTTATGTCCTGCCTCAGGAAGTTGTTTATCCTGTCTATGACCTTTATCGCATGGTCTACCTTGGGGTCGCTCCCCTCCTTGTACGCGCCGATGCTTATGAGGTCGTAGGCCTTCTTATAGGTGGCTACCACGGATTTGAGCCTCATAGCCGTCTTCCAGTGCTCCGGGGAGACTATGTCCATCATAACCCTGCTTATGCTGGGGAGGATGTCTATGGCGGGGTAATGGCCCTGCGAGGCCAGGTCCCTCGATAGCACTATGTGCCCGTCGAGTATCGCCCTGGCGGCGTCGGCCACCGGGTCGTTGACGTCGTCCCCCTCCGCGAGTATCGTGTAAAAACCGGTTATCGAGCCGCTCCCGTTCGAGGTACCGGCTCGTTCAAGGAGCCT
>JACRNN010000047.1 GCA_016234955.1 Deltaproteobacteria bacterium
CCCGCGATGATCTTGCGCAGGTCGTTGAGGTACTCGTTGGAGACGAGCTGGGCCATGGCCCTGGCGTTCGTCTCCTTGCCGGTGGAGATGACCTTTTCAAAGGCCCTTTCCACCTCGGGCGGCATCTTGATGGCGTACATCCTGTCGATGCATATGTCGAACGGGTATCTTATCTGGGGGTTGCGCCGCTCCATCCTCGCTTTTTCAAGGAGTATCTCGAGCTTGGCCCTGACCATGTTGTTCCTGAACGTGCCGCGCGCGGCCTCGTTTATCTTCTCGCCTATCGAGACCTTCACCGGGCCGGAGAAGTCCCCCCTCGGCTCTATCACCATGGTCTCGGCCTTTGTCCCGTACGTGATGAAGAGCCCGGCCTCGAGCTCCCCCTTCAAGGCGGTCTCAACCTCGTCCCTGTAGGTGTTCTCAAGCCTGTGTTCGTCTTCGCCGAGCGCCGCGAGCCTGGCCTCGACCCCGGGTTCGTTCTTATCCATCGCCTCCATGAGGGAAGCCCTTTTGCGCTTGATATCGAGCCTCCTGACCTCGAACCGCTTGTGCACCTCCTCGAGAAGCTCAGCCTCTTTCCTCGACGGGAGCTTCCTCAGGAGGTTGTCCCTGTAATGCCTGATTACCTGCTGGATGTCCCTGGCGAGCGATACCAGGGAGGTCACCCCGCCCGAGAAGATGGCGGCGTCCCCCGGGATATTGGTAAGCCTTATCCCGCGCTCGTTCTTGACCACGCCCGCGCCTACCCCGTAGCGGCTTGCGGCGGTCAGGATGGGCTGGTAGAAGTACTCCTTCATGAACTCGGCCATGGCGATTTCCTTGACCTTGAGCGTCTTTCTCGTAAAGTCCTTCATGTCTATGAAGAGCTGGCCCTCCTCCTCTATCTCCAGGGTATTCAACACCGGCCTGTCGTCGCGCGAGAAGCGGTACAGCCTGCCGGTATTGTACTCCTCTATCATCATGCTCTGGTTGAACTCCCCGCGCCTGTCGGCCATATAACCCCTCATCGAGGCGCAGTACTTCTCCACATGGTCGTCGAAGGCGCAGGCGTAGTACTCCATGACCGCCTGCATGACGAAGTCCGTGGAGTCCTTCCTGGCCGGCTTCAGCAGGGAGCCGAGCATCGACTTTTTGCTGAAGGTCGCAAGGAATTCCTTGAGGGGCTCCATCATTTCGCTCCTGCGCACGTCCTTTATGTGCTTGTCCTCTATCTCCTCGAGGGATTTCTTCAGGTTGGCGCACAGCCTCGGGTCGTTCAGGAAATTCTTTATGACCCTGTCTTCGTTGTAGAGCTCGAATATCGTGTCGCGCGCCTCCGAGTCGGGCAGGTCGAACTCGGTGAGAAAGGAGAGGGCCTTTTCCCTGAAGGAGCTGGTGAAGTGGACCTGCTTGAGCTCCTCCATCAACTGGGCGTCGTCCCTTATCCGTTCGCACGCCGCGTCTATCAGCCTGCCGAGGTTCTCGAAGTCGCCCCCGCGGCCCTCGGCGTGGGCCGAGATGGCGTCAAAGACCTCGGTGGTTATGCCGTACGGGTTGAGGACCGAGGACAATACGTTGGAGGGTATGGAGAGGAACGCCTTTGGCACCGTGGATGAGAGGAGCAGCAACTCGTTGGCGGAGCTGTAGCAAGACGAGCCTTCGGCCTTGAGCCGCTCAAGCGCGTCCTTGAGCGCCTCCTTGAAGGCCGTAAAGACGATCATGCCCACGGCGAGGTCTATCTTTTCGTAAGGGAGCCCCTTTATCCGGATGGACTTGACCTTCTCCTTCTTCTTTTTTATCGTGTTTATCGCCGATAGGAGCGCCAGATAAGCGGTGGGCTCCCCGCCGTCGTGCTTTATCTCGTCCTTCAGGGTCTTTTCAAAAAAGTCCGAGATCCAGCCCAAGAACTTCTTGCCGTGCCCGTCGGTCGAGAGCCACGCCGATATCACCGAGCTGTCGACATGGGGCGTTGACGCGAGCGCAAGGGAGGCGATCCTCTTATCTATGGAGTCGGCGATGAATATGTCGGTCCTGAACGTCTTTGTCTTGAGGGGAGGGATGGATATCTGGAGTATCTGGGCGGTAGTAGAGTCCGCGCCCTCGGCGGCGGCGCCGTCGTAGCGCTTGGCGAAGATGGCCGTGAGCGCCAGGATGGCGTTCTCTATTACGGCCTCGTCTTCCGAGCCCATGTGGTAGGGCACCTTGAGCTCGGCGATGGTCTCCCCGTGCTTGAACCTGAGCCGTTTGGGGGCGAGGGTCCACAGCGTTCCGTTCTTGACGTCACAGCGTTTTTTCAGCAGGTTGGTGAGCAGTTCAAGCCTCTCCCTGCCGTAGCCGTCAGCCATAGGTTTACCCGTATCGGTGGCGGGGCCTGCATTCACCCCCCTCGGTAAGCTTATAATAAACGCGGGAGTAAATCAAGCGCAGAGGATAAGTGTTGTAAGACATGGACGAATCGGGTTAAGATTGTTCCCGTAAGGAAGTATCTATTTCTATTCGCTCGCTTGACCCCTAAGCCAAGCTGCGGGCTGGACGCTCGCTATGCATGTTCATTTATGATTAGACAACATTCCGGTGAATTATTCTGTGCCATTCGTCACAGATAATAATATCGCGCGCTGGTAAAAAAATATTGACGGGGCATTAAAAGCAAAATATAACTATTATGGACCCCGATGCCGTCGCCGGGGGGGCGGGGGTGCGAAGGTGGGCGCAGGGGCGTTATTTGCCGCCTACATACACGGAAAGGAAACCTGAGGGCCATGAGTTCTATCAAGGAACAGCTCATCAACATGTTTTCCAAGGTAATGGCCGGGACCGTCTCAAGGGAAGAGGGCACCATGCTCCTGAACTACCTGGTCAAGGAGAGGCAGGCCGAGACCGTGAGGGAGCTCGTGTACCTGATAGAGACCCCTCCACCGGGCGTATTCCCGAAGACCATACTCCATACCATCGCGCTGTCGAGGAACAGGGCGTTCTACAACATAATGGTTGCGGGATTGTGCAGCAAGCATGAAGACGTATCCCTGCTGGCGGCCGAGGAGCTCGGAAAGCTGAAGACGGCCGAAGCCAAGAACACCCTTGTGGAGCATCTTAAGAGCGAGCGCTACCACGTGAGGAAGGTCTCGGCCACGGCCCTTGCCCAGAACTACGAAGACGGCCCTGCAATGGTCGAAAAGGAGATCCTGTCCAACCCCGAGCCTTTTTTCAGGACCACGTACGCCCAGGCGCTCGCCAGGGCCGGGAAAAGCGGCATCGCCGCGCTCCTGAACGTAATGAATACCGGTTCTTCTGCCGCCGGCGTCGCCGCGGCCGAGGCCCTGACGTCTGTAGCCAATGATCTCGACGAGAAAGATATGCAGCAGGTCTTCCACGCGCTCATGTCGGCGGGCGACAGAAAAGACAGCATGCTCATAATAGCGATACTCAAGCTTGCCGGCACGCTGAGCGCGCGGGTAAGGGGGTTTGAGGGCTACGTAAGGGCCTTTGCAGACCACCCGGCCGATATAGTGCGCGACGAGGCAAAGGCCGCCCTCAGGCTCATAAAAGAGACTTAGGGAAGCTCTGATTAATTATGTTTTTCTGTCATTCTGAGGAAGCGTAGCGACCGAAGAATCTCGTAACTTATTGATTTTATAGACGTTGAGATTCTTCGCTTTGCTCAGAATGACATGCTATTGCGAATTAATCAGATCTTCGCTTTGCTCAGAATGACATGCTATTGCGAATTAATCAGAGGTTCCTTAGAAAAGGCCGCTAAAAAAGTCTTTTGAGAGGGCCTTTTTGCAAAAAATTTCCCCCGGAAAACTGTTTTTCCGCAACTGTTAGAGTTAACCCCGTCTCCGGTACCCCGACCTATCCCTTGACAGGCCGATGAAAGATTGAAGATTCCCGGCGGCAAGCCGCGGGGAGCTTCAAATATAGAGATGAAAAATCCGCGCGCATATAGTAAAATATGAAATTGCGTAACGGATCTCACGGCGGAGGAATGAACCACCCCGGAGCAAGCTGCGGGGGCAGTTCATAGCTTGCGAAGCTTGCCTTCGAGTAATTATACCCGAAGGAAACATTAAAAGAGCGGGATTTCAGCCGTCCACCCGATTAAAGAGCTCGATATGGACAGAAGAAGGACTCGTCAGATAAAGGTCGGGGCCGTCGAGGTGGGAGGGGGCGCGCCTGTGAGCGTGCAGTCCATGACCAACACCCCTACCGCGGACGTCGGCTCGACAGTGGCGCAGGTGCGCGCCCTTGCCGTTGCCGGGTGCGAGATAGCGAGGGTCGCGGTCCCGGACATGGAGGCGGCCGGGGCGCTTCCAGCCATCATACGGGATATAACCATCCCCCTCATCGCCGACATCCACTTCGACTGGAGGCTCGCCCTTAAGGCGATAGACGCCGGGGTGCACGGCCTCAGGCTCAACCCCGGCAACATCGGCTCAAGGGAGCGGATAAAAGAGGTCGTAGGGGCCGCCAAAGAGCGGTCCGTGCCGATACGCATAGGCGTCAACGCCGGGTCGCTTGAAAAGGACATCCTCTCCAGGTACGGCCATCCGACTGCCGAGGCGCTCGCCGAGAGCGCGATGCGCCATATAAATATACTCGAGGACATGGACTTCAGGGAGATAAAGGTTTCTTTGAAGGCCTCAAGCGTCCCGCTGACGATAGCGAGCTACAGGATGCTTGCCAGGACGGTGGACTATCCGCTCCATATCGGCGTAACCGAGGCGGGCACCCTCTTTGCCGGGGCCGTAAAGTCCTCCGTGGGGCTCGGCGTCCTCCTTGCCGAAGGCATAGGGGACACGCTGAGGGTATCTCTCACCGGGGACCCCGTGGATGAGGTAAGGGTCGGATGGGAGATATTGAAGGCCCTCGAATTGAGGAAAAGGGGCGTCAACATAATATCCTGCCCGACATGCGGCAGGATCAAGCTCGACAGCGTCAGGGTCGCCACCGAGGTCGAAAAGAGGCTCTCCCACATAAAGGAGCCGGTGAACGTGGCCATAATGGGGTGCGTGGTGAACGGCCCGGGCGAGGCGATGGAGGCCGATGTGGGCATAGCCGGAGGGGACGGCGTGGGGCTCATCTACGTAGGCGGGGAGGCCGTCAGGAAGGTGCGGGAGGAGGAGATGGTGGACGCGCTCGTCGAAGAGGTCTTGAGGATAGTGGAGGGGCGGGGGAAAGTCCCCGTCAAGTGAAGGCAGCCTAAAGACCGTCAACGCCTCTATTCTATATGGTACGAGGGCGCGGCCTTAAAGGGAGGGGCAGGCGCGGTGAAGCAATATCCACAGGGCGCCGGAAATATCCCGCGCGGGAGTTTTGATATGTTCGTCCTCGATCAGAGGCTGACTGAAGATACGGCCCCGGTGCGCGCCCTCAAGCTCTGCACCGTGCTTCTCATGAAAGACAGTTCAATGCCGTGGCTGATATTAGTGCCGCAAAGGGCAGGCATAAAAGAGGTATATGAGCTTGAGGCCGGGGACCGTCTTATTTTGATGGAAGAGGCGGCGCGGGCTTCGCGTGTGATAAAGGCGCTCTACGCCCCTGACAAGATAAATATCGGCTCGCTCGGCAATATAGTCACACAGCTCCATCTCCACGTCATAGGCAGGTTCAGTACGGACCGGGCGTGGCCCGGCCCGGTATGGGGGGCCGGACAAGGCGTGCCGTATTCAAAAGAAGGGCTTGATATGAGCCTGATACGCCTCAGGAAGGCCTTCGGGGGCATGGCGATTTAATCGGGTAATCCCTTGCGGCTTGCCACGGGGTTTTCTTATAAGACCCTCCCCCTTGACGGGTGTATGGACTGGGGAGGGCGGGGGTGGGGGTGAAAAGGTTGCCCTCCCTCAGCCCCCTCCCGTCGAGGGAGGGGAGGTTTAACGAGACGCCCCGCTCTTTGAGCGGGGCGTCTCGTTGCTCTCGAAATTCTGAAAGGAAGTTTGCGGATGATAAAGGTAAGCGATCTTAATAAGTCATACGGCGGCCAGGTGGTCTTCGACGGCGCGAGCTTCGTGTTGAGCCGCGGCGAGAGGGTCGGCCTTGTCGGGAGGAACGGGACCGGCAAGACGACCTTATTCAAGATGATACTCAAGGAGGAGGAGCCGGACGGAGGGTGCATAAGCGCGCCGAGGCACTACACCGTCGGACACCTCTCCCAGCATATACACTTCACACAGGATACGGTGCTGAAGGAGGGGCGCCTCAGCCTGCCGCTCTCGGAGGACGGGGTGGATGAGACCTACAGGGTGGAGACCATCCTCGCCGGGCTCGGGATACCGGAGGATTGGTTCGACAGGGACCCGCGCTCGCTATCCGGCGGCTACCAGATAAGGCTGAACCTCGCCAAGGCGCTCGCCTCGGACCCGGACCTGCTCCTCCTTGACGAGCCGACGAACTATCTCGATATAGTATCGGTAAGGTGGCTCAAGAGGTTCCTGTGCAACTGGAAGAACGAGCTCATGATCATAACGCACGACCGCGACTTCATGGACAGCGTCACTACCCACACGATGGCGGTGCACAGGTATAAGATACGCAAGGTGTCGGGCCCCACGCACAAACTCTACTCCCAGCTCGCCCAGGAAGAGGAGATATACGAGAAGACCAGGCTGAACGACGAAAAGAAGCGGAAGGAAATAGAGGTCTTCATAAACCGCTTCAGGGCCCAGGCCACCAAGGCGAGTTCCGTGCAGTCCCGCGTAAAGGCCCTGGAGAGGAACAAGAAGCTTGAGAAGCTCGAAGAGGCCAGGACCCTCGACTTCGAGTTCAACTCCGCCCCGTTCCCGGGCAAGTCCCTTATGGAGGTCAAGGGCCTCGCCTTCGGCTTTGAAGAAGGCGCGCCCCTGATAAGGGACTTGACCCTCTCCATCGGCAAAAACGACCGCATAGCCATAATCGGCAAGAACGGCAGGGGAAAGACGACGCTGCTGAACCTGCTGGCGGGTGAGCTCGAGCCCTCGTCCGGCTCGATCAACCGGCACGACAGCCTGAGGCTCGCATACTTCGGCCAGACCAACATCTCGCGGCTCAACCTCAAAAACACCGTCGAGCGGGAGATAATGGAGTCGCACCCGGATTGCAACCGCGCCGCCGCGAGGAGGGCGTGCGGGGCCATGATGTTCGAGAAGGACAACGCATTGAAGAAGATAGATGTGCTCTCCGGGGGCGAAAGGAGCAGGGTGCTCCTGGGCAAGATACTCGTAAGCCCGGCCAACCTCCTCCTGCTCGACGAGCCGACAAACCACCTCGACATGGATTCGATAGACGCCCTTATCGAGGCCATAGACGCCTTCAGCGGGGCCGTGATAATAGTGACCCACAGCGAGCTCATGCTCGACGCCGTGGCAACGCGCCTCATAGTGTTCGATGGCGGAAGCGTAAGCCTTTTCGAGGGGACTTACCGGGACTTCCTGGAGCGTGTGGGCTGGGAGAATGAGGCCGAGACCAAAGGCGGCAAGGTTAGGGCCAATGAAGCCAAGGCCGTCAATAAGAAGGAGCTGCGCAGGCTGAGGGCCGAGACCGTCTCTGAGCGTAACAGGACACTCGGGCCGCTCAAGGCCCGCATGGAGGGGATAGAGAACGCCATAGTGGAGATGGAAAAGGAGGCGGAGGGGCTGAGCCGGGCCCTCCTCGGCGCCTCTGAGAACGGCGAGGCTGATAAGATCGCCGCCCTCTCCAGGGCGTATCACGCCTTCAGGGGGAAGATAGACGGACTCTTCGACGAGCTTGAGAATCTTTCGGCGGACCACGACAGGAGATCGAAGGAGTTCGACGAAAGGCTGTGCGGCCTGTGACCCCGTAGCCGCGCCTTAATGCCCTCCCTCCGCGCCGGCCCGTGCGCCGGACCGCGGCGTTGAAGCTCCCCAGCCCCAAGCCGCGGGGAGCTTCGACATATTTCGACATATAAGGAAGTATCTATTCCTATTCGCTCGCTTGACCCCGCAAGCCTTGCCGCGGGGAATGCGCTCGCTGCGCTCGCTATGCATGTTCATGGCCGCGGCAATTTATTAGGGAACCTCTGATTAATTCCTTGGTTCGTCATTGCGAGCGAAGCGAAGCAATCTCATCTTCTGATAAATCAATAACTTGGAGATTGCTTCGTCGCATGCGCTACTCAATGACATCAAAAAAAGAATTAATCAGAGTTTCCTTAAAGGCATGAACATGATAAATATCAGTTTTTTTAATGGACACTTTATTTCATTTATGCTATATGGTGCATAAAGTAAATTCGATTATTATACAGAGCGTCATAACTTCGCATACCTGCGTTGCTCCTCGGCTCGTCGTTGCGGCGTATACAAAAATACGCCTCACTCCTCGCTCTCGTCGCGCCTTGGTCTGCTGTGTTCTGACGCTCTGTATCGGCAATTATTTATGACGTTGTGTATAGTTTCCTTATGTATCCAAGTTTTCCCGCGGTTTGGATAGCGTGGAAGTTTCGATATTCTGTTCAATTATACGGCACGGGTTGTTTGAATGCCTGCTTATGGCGCCGTCGAGGAGTCATGCCTTTTTGATCGGGCGGTCCGGCCGGCATCCGCGAATAACCTGTAGAAAGGCAGAGACAATGGTTAGCAAGCCATACGGATCGCGCCATCCGCCCTGGCCATAGCCTCCTATTCCCTGTCCGCATTACTTCACCTGATGTACGGTTGCAAACGCTCGCTTCGCCAAGGCCATATTACCACATACGACGAGATATTCGAGATGGAAAGGAGATAGAGATGGCAAGTTTCAAAGCGTTCATGAAGTCCGGGCACCCGCCCACGCTGTTCGCCTCGTTCCTGTACTTCGATTTCTGTTTCGCGATATGGGTCCTGGACGGCGCGCTCGGTCCGTTCTTGAGCCAGGAATTCGGCCTGACCCCGATGCAGCGCGGTTTCCTGGTTTCCGTTCCCATCATGGCCGGGGCCTTCATGCGCGTCCCCCTGGGCATTTTAGCGCAGAAGATAGGCAGGAAGAACGCGGCCATGATAGAGATGTGCACTATCATGATCGCGCTGAGCTACGGCGCGTTTTTTGTCCACAGCTATAATAACCTGCTGTTCATGGGAGTCCTGTTGGGGCTCGCGGGCGCAAGCTTCGGCATCGCCCTGTCCCTCGGCGGCGGCTGGTTCCCGCCTGAGAGCAAAGGGCTGGCCATAGGCATCGCCGGCGCGGGCAACAGCGGCGCCATAATCGCCATGCTCGC
>JACRNN010000230.1 GCA_016234955.1 Deltaproteobacteria bacterium
GACCGAGATGGCGCCAAAGGGGCTTAAGGGGCCGATAGGGGTCTCCATAGAGCTTCTGGCCTCCATCCCCTCCATCATATACGGCATGTGGGGGCTGTTTGTCTTCGCCCCTATCCTCTCCGACTATGTCGAGCCCGCGATGTTGAAATACCTTTCGTTCATACCCATATTCAGGGGGACCCCGATGGGCATAGGGATGCTTCCCGCTGGATTTATCCTCGCCATCATGATAATACCGTTCATATCCTCCGTATGCAGGGACGTATTCCGGATGGTGCCGCCGATGCTGAAGGAATCGGGTTACGGCGTGGGGGCGACCAGATGGGAGGTCATCCGCAAGATAGTCATCCCGTTCGCCAAGTCCGGCATTGTCGGGGCCGTGATATTAGGGCTCGGCAGGGCGCTCGGCGAGACCATGGCCGTGACGTTCGTAATCGGCAACTCCCACGACATAAGCCTCAAGCTCCTTGACCCGGCCACCTCCATCTCCGCAAGCCTCGCCAACGAGTTCACCGAGGCGGTCGAGGAACTCTATCTCTCCAGCCTCGTGGAGCTCGGGCTCATACTCTTCATAATCACGTTCGTCGTCCTTGCGCTGGCAAAGCTAATGATAGCAAGGTTCGCGCGGGAGGGGGGCGCAAGGTGACGGCAGGGTTCGACATCCACTACATGAAAAGGAAGGCGGTAAACCTCCTGGCGCTCGGCGCCTCCCTGCTCTGCGCCCTCTTCGGAATAGTATTCCTCTTCTGGATATTGAAGGACGTGCTCGTCAACGGAGCGCCCGCGTTCAACAAGGCGTTTTTCGTAGAACTTCCGGCCCCGCCCGGGGTTGAGGGCGGAGGGCTCGCCAACGCCATCCTCGGCACCGTGATGATAACCGCCATAGCCACGGCCATAGGGGTGCCTTCGGGCATCCTGGCCGGGACGTATCTTTCGGAGTACGGACGGAAGAGCAGGGTGGCTTCCGTGGTGAGGTTCGTTTCGGACATACTCGTGAGCGCGCCGTCTATAGTCATCGGCGTCTTCGTCTACGCCATGCTCGTAAAGCCGTTCAGGGGGTTCTCCGCCCTGGCCGGGGCGGTGGCGCTGTCGATAATAATGCTCCCGGTGGTGGTGAGGACGGCTGAGGAGATGCTCAAGCTCGTGCCGGACGAGACCAGGGAGGCCGCCCTCGCGCTCGGCGCCCCGCACTGGAAGGTGACGCTCCAGGTGGTTTACCGGGGGGCCATCAGGGGCATAACCACCGGGGTGATGCTCGCCGTGGCGAGGGTGTCCGGCGAGACCGCGCCGCTCATCTTCACGTCGTTCAACAATTCGTTCTGGAACTTCAAACTGAGCGAGCCGACCGCGACCCTTACCGTAACCATATTCAACTACGCCATGGGCCCGTATGAAGATTGGCACGCCAAGGCCTGGGGCGCGGCCTTCCTTATAACGGCCACCGTCCTCGTGATAACGATACTCGCAAGGGCGATAGTAGGCGGGAGAGCGAAGTGAAACCATCAAGGGATTCGGAAATACCGACATATCAGAACGCTAAAAAAATGAAAGAGAAGATAAGGATAAAGGACCTCAACTTCCACTACGGCGGGAACCACGCCCTCAAGGGCGTCTCCCTGCCGATATACGAAAAGATCATAACCGCCCTCATAGGCCCCTCCGGGTGCGGCAAGACGACGTTCCTGCGCTGCCTGAACAGGATGCACGACCTGTACCCCGGCAACAGGTACGAGGGCGAGATAACTATGGACGGCGCCAACATCCTGGAAAAGGGCCTCGACCTGATAAAGCTCCGGAGCAAGATAGGGATGGTGTTCCAGAAGCCGACGCCCTTCCCCATGTCGGTCTTCGAGAACATCGCCTTCGGGCTCAAGCTCCTCGGCATAAAGAAAAAATCCGAGATAGCCGTTAGGGTCGAAAAGGCCCTGAAGGACGCGGCCATATTCGAGGAGACGAAGGACAGGCTCCACGGCTCGGCCCTCGCGCTCTCAGGCGGCCAGCAGCAGAGGCTCTGCATAGCGAGGGCGATCGCGGTGGAGCCCGAGGTGATACTGATGGACGAGCCGTGCTCCGCGCTCGACCCGGTGGCGACCGCCAAAATAGAAGACTTGATGACTGTCCTGAAAAAGGATTATACTGTGGTCATAGTGACGCACAACATGCAGCAGGCCGCGAGGGTCTCGGAATACACCGGGTTTTTCATGATGGGCGAGGTCATCGAGTTCGACGTGACCGAGAAGATATTCACGGCCCCCTCGAATAAACTTACGGAGGACTACATAACCGGGAGGTTCGGCTGAGGCGCGGTTACTAATATTTTGGTAATTTGCTGAAAAACTCCAAATTAACGTCAGGCTGCTCAAAAAGTTCCAGATGCAAGGAGTCGAGGAGCGAGGAATGAGGCGTACTTTTTCCGTACGCCGCAGTGACGAACGACGATGACGACACCGCAGATGGGGCTTTTTCAGCGGCCTGCTAAAAGAGGGGGCATATGACGCGCGAGGCTTATCATCAGGCATTGAACGTGGTGCAGGAAGAACTCCGGCAGATGGCGGAGATGGCCGGGGACGCCATCAGGTCCTCCATGGAGGCCCTGAAGACCAGGGACATCGAGGCCTCGAAAAAGGTCGTGCACAACGACATATTCATAAACAGGAAGCGGTTCGAGATAGAGGAGAAGTGCATACGCCTCATAGCGACCCAGCAGCCCATGGCCGTCGACTTGAGGACCCTGGCGGCGATAATCAACATAATAACGGACATCGAGAGGATAGGGGACCACGCCGAGGGCCTGGCCAAGATCAGCCTGTCCATAGGGGACGCCCCGCTTGTAAAGCCGCTTATAGACCTGCCGAAGATGGCGGACAAGGCCCTGTCCATGC
>JACRNN010000231.1 GCA_016234955.1 Deltaproteobacteria bacterium
GTACATGAAGGCGCGGGTCTACAACACGTCGGTCAAGGTCTTCAATACCGACTTCGGGGACGCGCTGGACAGGGCCAGGAACGATTACAAGGACAGCCATAACTTCGGGGTCGATCTCGGCATGCTCTACCGTAACGGCGACACCCTGCGCGCGGGCCTCGTTGGCCGCAACCTCAACTCGCCTAAGTTCGACATGAAGCCCCTTCTGGCCGGGGACGACGACTATTTGAAAGAGAAGGCTCAGGTGCGGGCCGGGGTAGCCTTCAAGCCGGTCAGCTTCGTCACCCTCGCGCTGGACTACGACCTGACGAAGAACGATACGACCGTCTCGGACAGCTATAAATCGCAGAACCTCGGCGGCGGCGTGGAGGTCAACGTCTTCAAGGTCGTACAGGTGAGGGCCGGGGCGTACAAGAACATGGCGCAAAGCGATATAGGCGTAGTCTACACCGCCGGCCTTGGGTTGAACCTCTGGGCCGTAAACCTCGACCTCGGGGCGGCCATGTCGCCTAAATCAACCACTGTAGACGGCAGCGATATCCCGAAAGAGGTCAGGGCGGAGCTGGCCCTGTCCATGCTCTTTTAAGGGTGCCTCTAAAAATTGCTCTTTTCCCCGATCTCTTGAAGCTCCCCCAGGCCCAAGCCGCGCTTAATCTTCGACATAAAAAGAACCGCCCCGCATGACAATGCGGGGCGGTTCTTTTGCCGGATGATTACAAGGCCATAGGATGCGCTGAGGAACAAAGCGCATCGTTCGCGTTAAAACGGCGTGGGGGGTGTTTTTAGCCCCGTATCCTCCTTCAAGCCGGAGATGATGTTCATGTTCTGTACGGCCTGGCCTGAGGCGCCCTTTACGAGGTTGTCGATGGCCGACACCACTATCATCCGCCCCCGCAGCACGTCCGCATATACGCCGATATCGCAGTAATTCGAGCACCTGACCTCTTTGATGTCCGGGAACCTGCCTTCAGGAAGTACGCGCACAAACGGCTCAGAGGCGTAGAACCGGGAGTATAGCTCATGGAGCCTCGCGCTATTGACGCCCTTTTTGAGCCTCGCGTAGGCCGTGGTCAGTATCCCCCTCGGCGTCGGCAATAGGTGCGGCGTGAAGGTGACGCTTATCTTTTCCCCGGCGACCCTGCCGAGTTCCTGCTCTATCTCAGGTGTATGCCTGTGGCACCCGACCTTATAGGCCTTGAAGCCTCCGGCCACCTCCACGAAAGAGGTATCGAGGGACGCCCCCCTGCCCGCGCCGGAGACGCCGCTCTTGGAGTCGATAATGATGGAAGCGAAGTCTATGACCCCTTCCTTCAAAGCGGGGGACAGGGCCAGTATCGCGCCTGTCGGGTAGCACCCGGGGTTGGCCACGAGCCTTGCCCCGGCTATCTCTTTCCTGTGGAGCTCCGGCAGTCCGTAGACCGCTTCCTTGAGGAGCCCCTCCATCTTATGCTCGCCGTACCACGACCTGTAGACCTCGGCGTCGCGGAGCCTGAAGTCCGCGCTCAGGTCTATGACCTTGCGCCCGGCGCGCAACAGGGCGGCAACGGCGTCCTGCGAGGCCCCGTGCGGGAGCGCGCAGAAGGCGACGTCGGCCCCTGCGCCATTCAGGTCAGCGGGTTCGCTGAAAGACAGGCCGTCGTAAAAACCCCTTAAGGCCGGGAAGACCTCCGGGACCGCCATCCCCCTGTACTGCCTCGATGTGGCCTCGACCACCTCAACGTCCGGGTGGATGGCCAGGAGCCTCAAAAGCTCGCTCCCCGTGTACCCGCTCGCCCCGATTATGGCTACTTTTATCATAACGACCTCTCCAAGCCTCTTTGTCTGACACTGACTATATTTTATTACCCGGTTCCGGTCAATAAAAAAGGAGAAGGCCGGATGGCCTTCCCCTTAATGAACATGCATAGCGAGCGTCCGGCCCACAGCTTGGCTTTGGGGTCAAGCGAGCGAATCGGATATAGATACTTCCTTACATGTCGAAGATTCCCCGCAGCTTGCCGCGGGGAGCTTCAACCCTCTCCGGGCTTAAAAACCCCAGGGTCTTCAGAACGTTGAAAAAAACGGTGGACAGGATGCGAGGGATTACCTCTTGGAGAACTGGAACCTCTTCCTCGCGCCCTTCTGGCCGTACTTCTTCCTCTCCTTCATCCTCGGGTCCCTTGTGAGGAGCCCCGCCTTTTTCAGCACGCCCCTCAGGTTGGCGTCCGAGCAGACCAGCTTGACCTTTATGTCGCCGGAGCCGGCCAGCAACCTGACCCTCGCAACCGATGTCTTGCGTCTCCCTACCGCGCTGAATACGTCCGCCATCTATTACCCCCGCTAATCCTTCTGATTTGATGACAATTATACGTCGCACCCCTGACGCCCTATAAGCCCCTGACACCAGCCTCGCGCCGCCTGCGCCTACTTCAGGCCCGTAAGCGCCACGGGCATCTGCGCCTTATGGGGGTGCTGCTCCCCCGCGTAGACCTTGAGCTTCTTGAACATGTCCCTGCCGAGCCTGCCCTTGGGGAGCATGCCCCAGACCGCCTTTTTGAGCACCTCTTCGGGATTTTCGGCGAGGAGCTTTTCCATGGGCTTTGACTTGAGCCCGTTCGGATACATCGAGTGGTGGTAATATATCTTGTCCGTCAGCTTATTGCCCGTAACCGCTATCTTTTCTGCGTTGACGACGACGACGAACTCGCCTGTATCGATATATGTCGTAAAGTCCGGCCTGTGCTTGCCCCTCAATATCGCCGCTATGCGGGTGGCAAGCCTTCCGAGGGTCTTGTCGCTGGCGTCTATAAGATGCCACTTCTTGGTCTTCATGTCTACTTTTGGAATGTATGTGCCCATTTCAGAACCCCGACTTAGATTTGAATTATAAAATTTAATTGATTTCGGGCGGTTTGTCAAGACAATTTTAATTTTTTGAGGCGCCCAATGATAATTATGATATCCGGCGTTCGGCCATTTGACCTCTCCAGCGCTCTATGCTACAACTATCCGCATGGATGAAAAAGAGGCTCAAAAAGAGATCCTCCGGCTCAGGAGGGAGATAAACTACCACAACTACCGGTACTATGTCCTCGACAGCCCCGTTGTGACGGACGCCGAGTACGACAGGATGTTGAGGCGGCTGGAGGGTCTTGAGGCGCGGTTCCCCGGCCTCATCGCCCCTGATTCGCCCACCCGGAGGGTCGGGGCCGCGCCGCTATCAGCCTTCGGCACGATAAGGCACACCACCCCGATGCTATCGCTCGGAAACGCCTTCACGCAGGAGGAGGCCAGGGAGTTCGACGACAGGATAAAGAGACTTCTAAAATGCGCCACCGGAACGAAGATAGAGTACGCCGCGGAGCCGAAGATGGACGGCCTCGCCGTGGAGCTTATTTACGAGGACGGAGTCTTCACCAAGGGCTCGACAAGGGGGGACGGCTACACCGGCGAGGACGTCACCCAGAACCTGAGGACCGTCAGGGCCATCCCCCTGAACCTCCTGCCGGCGATAAGGGACACGGGGGTCAAGCCCCCGGCATATATAGAGGTGCGCGGGGAGGTCTTCCTCCCGCTTGCGGCATTCAGGAAGGTAAACAAGGAGCGTGAGGCCAGGGGCGAGCCGCTATTCGCCAACCCGAGGAACGCCGCGGCCGGGTCGTTGAGGCAATTGGACCCGAGGGTCACGGCAGAAAGGCCGCTTGACATCTTCTGCTACGGCGTCGGTATGGTGGAGGGGGCAAGCTTCAAGACCCACTTTGAGTCGCTCGAATATATCAGGGCGCTCGGGCTCAAGGTCAACCCGATGGTCAGGGTCGTGGAGGGGATAGACGCGGCGCTTGAATACCACGACACGGTTGAAAAAAAACGCGAAGGGCTCGGCTACGAGCTTGACGGGGTCGTGATAAAGGTGAACGGCCTTGCTCTCCAGGAGAGGCTCGGCACGCTCACAAGGAGCCCCAGGTGGGCGCTTGCATACAAGTTCGCCCCCAGGCAGGAATCTACTACGGTCAAAGATATAATCGTGGGCGTGGGCAGGACAGGCGCGCTCACGCCTGTCGCGGTGCTTGAGCCGATTTCCGTGGGCGGAGTAACGATAGAGCGGGCCACGCTCCATAACCTCGACGAGGTGGAAAGAAAAGACGTCCGTGTCGGCGACACGGTGGTGGTGCAGAGGGCCGGGGACGTCATCCCGGAGATAGCCGGGGTATTGAAGGAGAGGAGGCCGCGCGGAAAGGAGCTTGAACAGTTCAGGATGCCGGATAAGTGCCCGGAGTGCGGCTCGACGGTGGAGAGGGTCGGGGCCCTGCACTTCTGCACAGCCGGGCTTCTCTGCCCGGCGCAGTTGAAAGAGAGCATAAGGCACTTTGCATCGAAGAGGGCTATGGACATAGAGGGCCTCGGCGCCATGCACGTAGACCAGTTCGTTGACGCGGGCGTCGTAAAGGACGTGGCCGACCTCTATTATCTCAAGAAGGAAAAAATATTAAAACTTGAGCGCTGGGCTGAAAAGTCGGCTGATAACCTCCTTAATGCTATTGATAAGAGCAAGCGCCCGGCCCTTGAGCGGCTAATCTACGGACTCGGCATACGCGGGGTCGGGGAGCACATGGCACGCGTCCTCGCGGATAGGTTCGGGGATCTGAAATCCCTCATGGAGGCAACCATCGAGGAGCTTCTGGAGACCTACGAGATTGGGCCTGAGACCGCGCAGAGCATCGTCGATTTTTTCAGGGAGAGGCACAACAGGGAGGTCATAAGAAAGCTCGAAGACGCCGGGGTGGCGTTCCCGAAGAAGACGAGGGAAAAAAGAGGGACGCTTGCGGGCAAGGTATTCCTCTTTACCGGGACGCTTGAATCATTTTCGAGGGACGAGGCCAAAGCGCTCGTGGAGGCCGAGGGCGCTGAAGGGGCCACAGGGGTGAGTAAAAAAGTCGATTACGTGGTAGCGGGCGCTGAGCCCGGCTCCAAATACGAAAAGGCGAAGGAGATGGGGCTCAAGATAATAGACGAGGATGAGTTCAAGAAGATGGTGGGGAGGCAGGCTTGACGCCCGGACGAAACCGGGTTTAGTATTGTAGGGTGGGCTCCGCCCACCAAAATATCCGCTACTCACTCCTGTACATGGCGGGCTAAGCCCGCCCTTGTATATTGGAACCAGTAGCTTTTAATGCAGTTACGGTGTTACGCTTACCCAGGGACGCCGGGGTAAATGGGAAAGGTGAATCCGTGCCCGCCCTCAGGTCTTAGAGCCTGTCGCGTAGA
>JACRNN010000238.1 GCA_016234955.1 Deltaproteobacteria bacterium
GATCCCTCCTTGGATGCGTCATTGGAGGGAGTCTGCCAGCCGAATTATGTGGAGTTATTGCGGGACCGGGCACGACGAGCTCAGACGGTCTGGACTGCGCCCTTGGACTGGATAGATTGATGTCGTTTTTGTGATGGCCTCAGACCGGCTCCCGAAAGGAGGCATGGTAAAATGTCTGCTGAAAAGGAGCTGGAAATGCCAAAGAAGAGACGGTCTTTCCCGCCGGAGTTGAAGAAGCATATCGTTTCAGAGATCGAATCTGGGCAGGTGTCGTTGACGGGAGCCGCCCGGAAGTATTCGATCTCGGCGACAGCCATCAGCCGTTGGCGCGAGCAGCTTAAAGATGGGGCGCTCGATGGCCAGCCCTCCGTCCGAGAGAAAAGCCTGGAGAAAGAAGTCCGGGAGCTTCGCGAGAAGGTCGGTTCACTGACGATGGAGATCGACCTTTTAAAAAAACTCGAAGCATACGCACGACGGCTGAAAAGCGCCGATTCGTCGACGATAACCGGGCTAAACTGGCATCGGTTTCGCAAGGATGCGGCATAGTGGGCCTCTCGACAAGCGGATACTACTACCGGTCCAGCGGGGCCCGTGTGGTGGCAGACGTCGAACTCAAGGACCGCATCGATGCGATCCATCTCGAGCTGCCGGCCTACGGCTATCGGCGCCTCCAGGTGGAGCTCGGGCGCCAGGGAATCCACATCAACGGGAAACGCGTCAGGCGCGTCATGCGCCAATACGGGCTCTTCCCGATCCGGCCGCGGGCCTTCGTGCGCACCACCGACTCGCAGCATCCCTTCCCGAGGTATCCCAACCTCCTGAGGGGACTGGTCACCACCGGGCTCAACCAAGTCTGGGTGGCGGACATTACTTACATCCGGATCCTGACGGGGTTCGTGTTCCTGGCCGTGATCCTGGACCTGCATTCCCGACGGGTCATCGGCTGGTCCGTGTCGAAGCGCATCGACGCCCAGCTGGCGCTGGGAGCGCTCAGGCATGCCCTGGAGGCCCGCCAGGCGCCTCCTGGCTGCATCCACCACTCGGATCAAGGGGTGCAGTATGCCTGCGGGGATTACGTGGCCCTGCTGCAGGCTTGGGGACTGCGGCCGAGCATGTCGCGGGCGGGGAACCCCTATGACAACGCCGCGGCCGAGAGCTTCATGAAGACGCTCAAATACGAGGAGGTCTATCTCGGGAACTACGAGACCCACGAAGATGTCGTCGAGAGACTGCCGCGTTTCATCGAGGAGGTCTACAACAAGAAGCGGTTGCATTCGTCGCTAGGCTATCTGCCGCCGGTTGAATTCGAGCAGCAGATGGAGTTCAATATCGGAACCGGTCAAGCCCTACACAAAAATGGGGTCAAGCTGTCCTGAGAACGGGGCGCATACCAAAGGGCCCTCCCCTGGACGCACGCAAGGCGGCTTGCGCGCCTGGGAAAGTAGACGCATACGATGGATACCTGCGCCGACGCCTAAAAGATTATCCAGAGCTATCGGCGGCCAAGCTCCTCAAAGAGATCCGCCGCATGGGCTA
>JACRNN010000048.1 GCA_016234955.1 Deltaproteobacteria bacterium
CCTTCTGTTTTGTCCGGTTCCGGGACAGTACAATTTCAACAAGCATAGTGAGCGGATTCCCCGCAACTTGTTGCGGGGAGGAGCGAGCGAATTATAAATAATAAATTCCTTACTTGAAAATTCTCCGCAGCAAGCTGCGGAAAATTTTAAGGAAAATCGGAGGGAAGATGGATTTTCACGTAAAAGACATGGGTTTGAGCGTCAAGGGCAAAAAAAGGATAGAGTGGGCCGAGCTCGACATGCCGGTACTGAGGAAGGTCAAGGAGAACTTCGCAAAGAAAAGGCCCCTGAAGGGGACAAAGGTGGCCGCGTGCCTGCACGTCACGACCGAGACCGCCAACCTGGCCATAACGCTCAAGGCGGGCGGGGCGGACGTTACGCTGTGCGCCTCCAACCCCTTGAGCACGCAGGACGACGTCGCCGCCTCGCTCGTAAAGGACTTTAAGATTCCTGTCTTCGCCATAAAGGGCGAGGACAACAAGACGTACTACAAGCACCTGAACGCCACCCTCGACAAGGGGCCGAACATCACGATGGACGACGGGGCCGACCTCGTCTCGCTCCTCCACAGCGACAGGAAAGGGGCTGTTGACGGGGTCATCGGCTCCACGGAGGAGACGACCACCGGGGTCATAAGGCTTAAGAGCCTCGCCGCGAGCAAGCTCCTCAAGTTCCCGGTCATAGCGGTGAACGACGCCTGCACCAAGCACTTCTTCGATAACCGTTACGGGACGGGTCAATCCACCCTGGACGGCATACTGAGGGCCACGAACAGGCTCTTTGCCGGTTCCACTTTCGTGGTCTGCGGCTACGGGTGGTGCGGAAAAGGCGTCGCCATGAGGGCCAAGGGCATGGGCTCCAACGTAATAGTGACCGAGATAGACCCCCTCAAGGCGCTCGAGGCGGTGATGGACGGCTTCAGGGTAATGCCCATAGCCGACGCGGCCAGGGTCGGGGACATATTCTGCACGGTGACGGGCAACCTCAACGTCATAAGGAAGGAACACTTCCTCAAGATGAAGGACGGCGCCCTCGTATGCAACTCCGGACACTTCAACGTGGAGCTCGACCTCGAGGGGCTCAAGTCCATAAGCAACGGCAAAAAGGTCGTCAGGGACTTCGTCGAGGAGTACGAGTTGAAAAAGGGGGGCAACAAGATATACGTGCTCGGCGAAGGCAGGCTCGTAAACCTCGCATCCGCCGAGGGCCATCCGGCAAGCGTCATGGACATGAGTTTCGCGAACCAGGCCCTTGCCGCCGACTTCCTCGTGAAAAAGGGCAAGTCCCTCAGTAACCAGGTCTACACCGTCCCACAGGAGATAGACAACGAGATAGCGAGGCTCAAGCTCGCCTGCCTCGGCATGAAGATCGATACCCTCACGGCCGAGCAGAGGAAGTACCTCGCCTCATGGGAGATGGGCACATAGAGCCTGGTCCGCCGCCAATGGGGCCGAGTTTGAGTCGCGGCTATCGCCCATCGGAAGCGGCGCCATAAAAGATAACCACGGGGGGCCTGGTCTTTGAGTTACGGCCATAGCCCCTCCGGAAGCAGTGCCCGAAAGGACGTCTTATGAAAGGGGGCGCGGTCTTTGCGCCCCCTTTTTTTTCGACGGAATACCCCTTTACATAACCCCTCAATTATGTTAATAAATGTTAATATGGTCATAGACGGCGTCCGACAGGCGCCGACGCATGGTTTGTTCTTGAATTTTTTAGCGTTCTGAAATCCCTGGGCTTTCAAGCCAGGGGAGGGTTTTTTTAGCGTTCTGATACCCCATGGCTCTTAAGCCCGGTGTGGGTTCATTGGAGAAAACCCGCATGATTCCTCCAGACCGCATATGGTCCGCGTCAACCGGCATGGCGAGCGGAACCACTCCTGTTTGTCCGTCCTTTCCGACACCTTGTCCATCGCAGTCCGGCCAGTTAATAAAATACCTAAAACTTTACGGTATAAGCGCCGATATAATAATAGGATTTCCTTGTCCGCATCGAGGCGTTTGACCGTGGAAAAGCGCTATTCCGGTAATTTTTTAGCGTTCTGAAGCCTTTGGGTTTTTCAAGCGCTGGAAGGTATCATTTTTTAGCGTTCTGAAACCCTGGGGTTTTTAAGCCCCGGGAGGTCTCATTCCTTTTTGCCATTTTCCATAAAAGGCGCAAGGACATTGCGTAAGAGAGACAGAAAACACACAAAGACAGAGAGGTTCAGGGAGTTCCTTGCCGAGGCCGAGGACATACTCAACGCTATGGGCAACGGGTTGATCTCGCTCGGCAGGTGCTTGAAGGCAGGCGCTGTGGACCACGCCGTCCTGAACGCCGTCTTCCGCTCCGCGCATACCTTGAAGGGGATGTGCGTCCTTTTCGACTTCAAGGAGATGGCCTCGCTCAGCCACGCCATGGAGGACACGCTCGATATGCTTCGCATGGGGAAGGCCTCTTTTACGGACGAGGTCTTTGACGCGATGATGCGCGCGCACGAGCTTATGGTAAAGATAGTCGCCGCAAAGGGTGACGGGAGCTTCGTCCAGGAGATAGAGGGCTTGAAACTCAGGTTGCGCGCATGCTGCAAGCCGGTGGAATACGCGGAAACGGACGCTATAGACAAGGGGCTCAAGGCCGTGCTTACCGAGTACGAGATGCACAGGCTCGCGGAGAACGTCAGGGCCGGTAAAAGCGTGTGGTCCATCAACGTCGGCTTCCCGGTGACGGACTTTGAAAAGGGGTATCTGTCTCTGACAGGGGTCCTTAAGACCGAGGCCGAAGTCATAGCCACCCTGCCGTCGGAAAGGACCCGGCCGGAGATGATCTGTTTCGACGTGCTCGCCGGCACCTTAAGGGACGGGGATTTCTTGTCCAACCTCCTTAAGGACTTCTCGCCCGTGGCCGTAAGGCTGGTGGCCGGGCCGTCCGCGCCGCAGCCTCCATCAGGCATTGAAGCCGCGGGTCAGCCGAAATCCCCATCAACAGGCTACACGTTGAGAAGGCTGGGCGGCATGGTAAGGGTCAATATAGAGAAACTCGACAGGGTGCTCAACATCATAAGCGAGCTCGGCGTCATGGGCGCGGAGGTATCGAGGATGGCCGCGAAATATAAAGGCCCCCGCGCAACCGCTTGCTGCGAGGAGCTGTCAAGGATAAACAAGAATATCGGGAAAAAGCTGAGCGAGTTGAGGGGCGCGGTCCTCGACGTGAGGATGGCGCCGATAGGGACGCTCTTTAACAGGTTCGGCACGGTATTGAACAGGCTCTCCAGGGAGATGGGCAAGGAGGTATCGATGGAGACCAGGGGGGACGAGACCGAGCTCGATAAGGTCATAATAGAGGATCTGGCCGACCCCTTGATGCATATAATAAGGAATATGGTCGATCACGGCATAGAGCCGCCTAGGGCAAGGGTCGCTCTCGGCAAGTCCGTCTGCGGCACCGTTACCCTGAGCGCGTATCAGAAGGGCGGCCACGTAGTCGTGGAGGTGAAGGACGACGGGGCCGGCATAGGAGTGGAGTCGATAAAGGCCAGGGCGGTGGAAAAGGGCATACTCACCGCGAAAGAGGCCGCCGGGCTGACTCGAAAGGAGGCGCTCGACCTCATATTCCTTCCGGGCTTTTCAACGAAAGAGACGGTGACCGAGACATCCGGCAGGGGTTTCGGGATGGATGTGGTGCGTGAGAACGTCTCGCGCCTGCGCGGATCAATAGACATAGATACCGTCGAGGGCAGGGGGACCCGGTTCATACTGACCATCCCGGCGACCCTGGCCAGGGCCGCGCCCCCTCGATGTACCAGGCCTTGAAGCTCCCATAGGCCCAAGCCGCGCTTAATCTTCGACATATAAGGAAGTGCTCGCTCGACCCCGCAACTTGGGCTCAGGGGAATGCGCCCGCCATGCATGTTCATTTTGGTTGAAAATGGCGGCTTTAATGTGATAACTTATCGGCAACGCATTACTTCCGTAATATCCATGTCAGGCGGTTCTTTGCCTGGGAGGTCGTATTGAGAAAAAAGGCGGATATCGCGGCGCTACGTCTTCCGTTTGCCGTACGGTATTCCGGCGCGGTCCTTGCCGTCTTGGTCTTGCTGATCCTCAACGGGTGCGGCGCGGCCACAAAGGAGCTGGCCGGCAAAAAGGACCTAACGGAGCTCTATGATAACGGGACGCGCTCTTACCAGGCGCAGAGGTACGAGGAGTCCGAGAGGAATTTCAAGGCATTGATGGAGGACTTCCCGTTGAGCAAGTACGCCGTTGATGCTCAGCTCAAGCTCGGCGACGTCTACTACGGGATGGAGAGGTACGAAGACGCGAACTCCTACTACACCAACTTCGCGGCCCTCCACCCGAGGAACCCCAAGGCCGATTACGCCCTCTTCCAGAAGGGCATGTGCCATTTCAAGGACGTCTTGAGCGTGGACAGGGACCAGACCTCCACCAGGAAGGCGATCTTCGCGTTACAGGACCTTATATCCGCCCACCCTAACTCTCCGTACGTGCCGAGGGCAAGGGAGATCATCGCGTTCCTCAGGAACAGGCTCGCGGAAAGAGAGCTTTACGTGGCCAGGTTCTACTACAAGGGCAAGAACTACAAGGGGGCGCTCGGCAGGCTCAGGGACCTGTTGAAGAGCTACCCGGATAGCACGTGGACGGCTACGGCGCTCTACTACATAGGGGAGTCGTATACGGGGCTCGGCGAGAAAAAACTGGCTAAAGACGCTTATACCACGCTCATCAGCGACTTCCCGGACAGCTCTTACGCCGGTGACGCGAGGAAGAGGCTCTCCGAGGGCTAAAGGGCCGGGGAGAGGCCTGGGGGGCCGAAACGCGCCCCGGAGCCGGCCCTTATCATCTTGACGGAGGATCGATGAACAAAGGCTGGCAGCATAACTACGAGCTTGGAAAGAAGGCTTTCGAGGACAAGAAATACGACGTGGCCCTGTCTTATCTTGAGAAGGTCTCCAGGGAGAAGAGCGGGTTCGCGGACGTATTCAACATGCTCGGCCTCATATACTACAGCTTCTCAAGGATCCCCGAGGCAATACTGGCCTTTAAAAAGGCGGTGGAGATAAACCCCAATTATACCGAGGTCTACCTGAACCTCTCGGTCGTGTATAACGAGGTCGGCCAGTTCGACAACTCCTGCGATACGTACACGAAGGCGCGGCAATCGAGAAAGGACTCCGAGTCCTATCTCGACCCGTACGTCAAGGGCAAGCTGGCCAATATGCATGCCGGATTGGGCAGGATATACAAGGACCTCGGCATGTACGAAGAGGCCGCTGACGAGTACAGGAAGGCGCTCTCGCTGAGGCCGGACTTCGTCGATATAAAGACCGAGCTCGGGGTTGTCTACAGGGATATGAAGGATTACCCGAACGCCCTGACGGAGCTCGAGTCGGCCAAGAAGCTCCATCTGTCCTACCCGGCCCCGCGCATCCAGCTCGGGCTCACCTACTACGCGATGGGGCAGTACGACAGGGCCAGGAGCGAGTGGTTCGAGGTGCTCGATAAGAACCCGGACAATCAGCTCGCCAACATGTACATGAGCCTTGTGGCGAAGCCGCCGTGCGAGTAGGCGGACGTATTAACGGTCTCATAACGGTTTTTACATAAATCGAGCCGGCCCGTGATGTCATTCCCGCGTGTTTCTGGACTGTTATCGGTTATCGGTGAAGGATAAAGACGTATTTTTACCGATAACAGACAACAGATAACCGATAACCGGGATGGAATTCATGCCGATGCTGTCATGAGGTGATGACTAAGCCCTGACACCCCATGCCCGCGCAACCTTGAACGGAACACCCGATGAAACAGACGGCCTCGCCGGACAATTTAGTCAGCTTCGAGACCCGCGCTAACGAGGTCGAGTTCTCCGTCGTTATCCCATGCCTCAACGATGCCGAGACCCTGGCCGTATGCATTGACAAGGCGCGCTCTTTTTTTGAGTCCAACAACATATCCAGAGAGGTGATAGTCGCGGACAACGGCAGCACGGACGGCTCCCAGGCCATTGCCAGGGCGCACGGGGCGCGGGTCGTAAACGTGGCGGCGAGGGGATACGGAGCGGCGCTTCTGGGAGGCATAAGGGCCGCGCGGGGCCGGTACGTGATAATGGGGGACGCCGATGACAGCTATGATTTTTCGGAACTCGACCAGTTCATAAACAAGCTGCGCGAGGGCTACGACCTGGTCATGGGCAACCGGTTCAAGGGGGGGATAAAGCCGGGGACCATGCCTGCTCTGCAGAGGTACCTGGGCAACCCCGTACTGACACGCATAGGCCGCCTCTTCTTCCGCAGCCCGGTAGGAGATTTCCACTGCGGCCTCCGTGGGTTAAAGAAACGCGCCATAGAGTCGCTGGACCTGCGCACCACTGGCATGGAGTTCGCCAGCGAGATGGTGGTCAAGGCCACGCTTCACAGGCTCAGCATAGCCGAGGTCCCTACGACGCTCTCTCCGGACGGCCGGAGCCGTCCGCCGCATCCGCGCACCTGGCGCGACGGCTGGCGCCACTTGAGGTTCCTTCTGATCTATAGCCCCCGGTGGCTCTTCCTCTATCCGGGGGCCGCCATGACGGCGCTCGGCCTGGCGGCGATGATATATCTCCTGCCTGAGCCGAGGACAATCGCGGGCGTCACCTTCGATATACACACCATGCTCTACGCCTCCATGTCCATCATACTGGGGATGCAGATAGTGGCGTTCGCCCTGTTTGCAAAGGTCTTCGCCATCGGAAATGGCCTGCTTCCCGAGAACGGGCGGATAGACGCGGCGTTGAGGCTTTTCAGCCTGGAGAACGGGCTGATCCTGGGCTTGGTGCTCTGCCTGTTTGGAGGGGCCGGCACCGTCATGGCCGTACTGGAATGGTCTTCGGCGTCGTTCGGCCCACTGTCGCCAAAGTCGATGATGAGGATAACGATACCGTCGCTGACGCTCTTTGTGGCCGGGGTACAGATAATGTTTTCCAGTTTCTTCCTGAGCATTCTTGGGATCAAGCGCAGATGAGCTTGTTCGGTCGGGTGCATAACAGGCTCGTATACGGCCGCCGCCTTGAAACCCCGTAGACCTCGGATCGGTCCCATGCTTAAGAGTGAACATGCATAGCGAGCGCATTCCCCTAAGCCCAAGCCACAGGGGCACGGCTTGGGGGAGCGGCGCGGCTCAGGCCAACTCCTCTATCACCCTGCATGCCGCCTTGATTGCCTCGTCTATCTTGCCGCCATCGGTCCCTCCGGCCTGCGCCAGATCTTCCTTGCCGCCGCCTCTGCCGCCGACTATAGGGGCGATGCGCTTTATTATCTCCCCGGCGCTTATCCTCTTGGCAAGGTCCCTTGTGACCGCGGCAAGGAGTACCGCCTTTCCGTCCTGCGTCGTCGCGGCGAGCACCACCACACCTGAGCCGAGCTTCACCCTCAGCGCGTCGGCCATCTCCCTCAGTTCCTTCGGGTCCGCCACATCCGCCTTCGCGACGACGGCCTTTACGCCCTTTATGTCGCGCGCCTCTCCGGCGAGCCTGTCGGCCGCACCGGACTTGCCTTTGCCCTTGAGCCGCTCTATCTCCCTTTCAAGCTCCCTCTGATACTCGATGAGCTTTTTTACCTTCTCCGGGACTTCTATCCTCGGGACCTTTAGCGCCTGGGCGCTCTCCCTCAACGCCGTATCGCCGCGGCGGGCTTCCTCTATGGCGCCTTCCCCGGTAACGGCCTCTATCCTCCTTACGCCCGAGGCAACTGAGCTCTCGCCGGTTATCCTGAGGAGCCCCAGGTCCCCGGTCCTTACCGCGTGGGTCCCTCCGCATAGCTCCGTGCTCACGCCGTCGATATGGACCATCCGGACGGTAGTCCCGTATTTTTCCCCGAAAAAAGCGAGGGCGCCCCTCTCGATAGCCTCCTGGTACGGGAGCACGTCCGTCTTTACCTCGATGTTTTCAAGTATTATCGAGTTTACCTCGTCTTCTATCTTTGTGATGGCCTCCGCGCTCAACGCCTCGAAGTGGTTGAAGTCGAACCTGAAGCCCTTCGGGGCGACAAGCGAGCCAGCCTGTCTCACGTGAGGGCCCAGGATCTTTCTGAGGACCGCATGGAGGATGTGGGTGGCCGTGTGGTTGCGCCGGGTGGCCTTCCTCCTGTCGAGGTCGGGTATGAGCTCGGCCCGGTCATCCGCCGACACGGAGCCTTCCGTCACCTCGCAGCGGTGCACGATGAGGTCGTTCAGGGGCCTCAACGTGTCCGTCACCCTTATGTTGAAGCCTGTGCCGACAATGGCCCCGGTGTCCCCGGCCTGTCCGCCTGACTCTCCGTAGAAAGGGGTCTCGGCGGTGATTATCTCGATGATATCGCCCTTGAACGCCGTATCAACGTTTGCCGAGTCCTTTATTATGCACAGCACCCTTGAAGAGGCCACCTCCATGTGGTAGCCGACGAACTCGGACTTGAGCCCCGACTGGGAGAGCCTTTTGTAGAGGTCTACGGCCCCTGCCTCGGCCTTTATACCCTTCCATGAGGCCCTGGCCTTGGTCTTCTGCTCGTCCATGTGCCTTGAGAAGCCCTCCTCGTCCACCGTGAAGCCCTCGGCATTGACGATTATGGAGGTGAGGTCCAGCGGGAACCCGAACGTGTCGTAGAGCTTGAAGGCCACGTCCCCCGGTATGACGGTCTGTTTACGCTCCTTAAGGAGCCTTGTTTCCTCGGCAAGCAGGCCCAACCCCCTCTCAAGTGTCTCAAGGAACCGCTCTTCCTCGCCCTTTGCGGCGCGCGAGACGATATCCCCGGCGCGCTCTATCTCCGGATATACGCCCCCCATAAGCTCGATGACCCTGGCGCAGACCTCGAAGAGGAACGGCTCCTTCCTGCCCAGGAGCCTGCCGTGCCTTACGGCCCTTCTTATGATCCTCCGGAGCACGTACCCCCTGCCTTCGTTGGACGGCAACACGCCGTCGGTGATGAGGAACGTGATGGCCCTTGCGTGGTCGGCTATGGCCCTTATCGAGACGTCCAGGGGTTGGCCTCCGCCGGAGTATTTGACGGAGGTCAGCCCCTCGATAGCCTCTATTATCGGCATGAAGAGATCGCTGTCGTAATTGGTGTGCCTCAACTGCAGGACGGAGGTGAGCCTCTCAAGGCCCATACCCGTGTCTATGCAGGGTCTCGGCAGGGGGGTGAGGGAACCGGCGGCGTTCCTGTTGAACTGCATGAATACGAGGTTCCATATCTCCAGGAACCTGTCGCAGTCGCACCCGACGGCGCAATCAGGCCTGCCGCAACCGACGCCGGGGCCCTGGTCGAATATTATCTCGGAGCATGGCCCGCATGGCCCCACGTCCCCCATCGACCAGAAGTTGTCCTTTGCCCCCATCCGCACTATCCTCTTTTCGGATATCCCCGTCTCCCGAGTCCATATGATGGCGGCCTCGTCGTCGTCCTCGAATACCGTTACCCATAGCCTGTCCGCCGGGAGCTTTACCTCGTTTGTGAGGAAGTCCCAGGCGTACCTTATCGCGTCTTTTTTGAAGTAGTCCCCGAAGGAGAAGTTGCCGAGCATCTCGAAGAACGTATGGTGGCGGGAGGTGAAGCCGACGTTTTCAAGGTCGTTGTGTTTTCCCCCGGCCCTCATGCACTTCTGGCACGATACCGCCCTGGTGTACTCGCGCGTCTCTTCGTTCAAGAATACGCCTTTGAACTGGACCATGCCGGCGTTCGTGAAAAGGAGCGTCGGGTCGCTCTTGGGCACGAGGCCGGATGAGGGGACATACGTGTGCCCTCTTTTCTTGAAGTAATCGATGAACCTCTGTCTTATCTCCGCGGATTTCATAGTCCCGTTACCTTTGCGTTATGATACCCCCGTGGCTTCCAGGCCCGTGGGGGGTATCATTATGCGTCAGCCTTCGGCCCCATCATGCTCCGGGCTTTCTTCCACGTCAAGCGCCTTGAATATCATGGCGTTGGAGAAGCCGCGCCCCTTCAGGAACCTGAAGGCCCGCTCAACAGCCTTCCTGTCCTTTCTGTCGACGGGCAGGGAGACCCCGTTCTTTTTGGCCCACTTCCTCAGGGCCGTACCCGCTGTCCGGGCCTCCACCGCGGCCCCTATCGCGCCCAGGGCGCGGTGTATGATCTCTTCGCTTACGCCCTTGCCCTTGAGCTCGCACGCGATCTTTACGGGGCCCCAGTTCTTGTACCTTACCCTCGACCCGCATAGTCTCTCCGCGAACCTCCCGTCGTCGAGGTATCCGGCCTGTATGAGGGAGTTGACGGCGTTATCGACGTCCTTCGCCTCAAAGCCCCTGGAGCCGAGACGCTCCCTGACCTCGGCGACGCTCCTGGGCCTTGAGGCGAGGAACCTCAGCGCCGCGGTGACGGCGTCGGGACGGCTCTCCTTTTTTGAAGGCATTGGAAGTCAACCCGGTCTATATCAGGATAACGGAAAAAACCTGTTGTCGTTATATCGAAACAAGGCTGCCTCTAAAAATCAGTTATTTTTTCCGAGGTCGAGGCAGGGGCGAAAATAAAAGCGGAGCATATATGCGAATATGTGAGCATTTTATTTTCGCCCCAACAAAGAGATGAGGAAAAAGAGCTATTTTTAGAGGTAGCCACAAATCGAAAGGCGGCGCCTTCCCGGGGTGGGGGCGCGCCGCCCGCGCGTCAGAAGCGGTCGGCGTTGTCGCGCGGCGGTCCGGAGATGCCCTGGTCGTCCTCTTTCATGAAGTCCTTCCAGCCCATGTCGCTCGTCCCGGTTATGCCCTTTACCTTGAGGGCGAAGTCTGCCGGGTTGCTCGCCTGCTTCAACGCCTCGTCGTAGGAGATGAGGCCTGTGTTCAGGAGCGAGAGTATCGACTGGTCGAACGTCTGCATGCCGTACGAGGTAAAGCCCTTGGTTATGGCGTCGGTTATCTCTTTGGTCTTGTCCTTGTCCTCGATGCACTCCCGCACCCTCGATGTGGTCACCATCACCTCCACGGCCGGGACCCTGCCCCTGCCGTCCTTGGTCGGCATGAGCCTCTGGGAGATTATCGCCTTTATGACCCCAGCGAGCTGTATCCTTATCTGCTTCTGCTGGTAGGGCGGGAAGACCGATACTATCCTGTTTATGGTCTCCATCGCGTCTATCGTATGGAGGGTGGACAGTACCAGGTGGCCCGTCTCCGCCGCGGTAAGGGCTATTTCGATTGTTTCCAGGTCCCTCATCTCCCCGACCATGATTATGTCCGGGTCCTGCCTGAGCGCTCCCCTCAGGGCCTCGGAGAACGAGTTCGAGTCGACCCCTATCTCCCTCTGGTTTATGATGCAGCGCTTGTCCCTGTGCAGGAACTCTATCGGGTCCTCGACCGATATGACGTGGCCTGAGCGGGTGTTGTTTATCTGGTCGAGCATCGAGGCGAGGGTGGTGGACTTTCCGCTGCCGGTGACGCCCGTGACAAGCACAAGGCCCCTTACCTCTCCGGCGATGGTCTCGAGCACCTTAGGGAGGTTGAGTTCCTGAAACGTCTGTATCTTTATCGGTATTACCCTTAAGACGACCCCTACCGCGCCCCTCTGCTGGAAGATGTTGACCCTGAACCTTCCGAGCCCGGGCACGCTGTAGGCCATGTCCACCTGGTGGATTTTCCTGAAGGTCTCCTTCTGGGCGTCGTTCATCAACCTCATGGCGACCTTGGCCACCTCGTCAGGGGCGAGCCGCTCGTGGTTCTTAATGGGGATGAGTGTGCCGTTTACGCGCAGTATCGGGGGCACCCCCGCCTTCATGTGGACGTCGGACGCCTTGGCCTTTACCGCGATATTCAGTATGGAGCTTATGTCTATGTCCGCCATGCCTTCACTCCTGTACCGTCTCTTTTGTCTTTATCCCGAAGTGGGCGAGCACCTTCTTCTCTATCTCTACGGCAATTTCCGGGTGTTCCTTTAGGAAGACCCTGGCCGCCTCCCTTCCCTGGCCCATGCGCTCCCCGTCGTATGAGAACCATGAGCCGCTTTTCTCGACGATATCGGCGTTGGAGCCGAGGTCGAGGAGGTCGCCCTCCCTGGATATCCCCTCGTTGAAGAGTATGTCGAACTCGGCGTCCTTGAAGGGCGGGGCGATCTTGTTCTTGACCACCTTTACCCTGATCCTGTTGCCTATGACGCTCTCTCCCTGC
>JACRNN010000049.1 GCA_016234955.1 Deltaproteobacteria bacterium
AAGGACGCTCAGGGACTCTATCTACGGCGGGGTGATAGGCGCGCTCGCCGGCACGGCTGTACTTCTGCTGACCAAGAACCCGGGCGACCACCTCGGCTTCATACCGACAGGCGCCGGTGTAGGTATCCTTGTTGGAGCCGCATACGGTGTTGCCACAAGCGGGGTCGTTGAAGCGGCCGCCGAGGTGGAAAACGGCAAGGTCGCTTTTAAAGCGCCTACCATAAACAGGGTGGAAGTCTACGACAAGAACGCGAACAACTTAGAGGTGATCAATATAGTACAGCTTCTAAGGTTCAACTGGTGATAGCCTATCTTGATATCAAGAACAGCGGCCGCACCCTTGGCCTAATTTAGATAAAGACCATTAGAAAGCCTGCCTTTGGCAGGTTTTTTTATGCGATGAGCACGGTGGCGCCCATCGGGTTTTCTTATTTCTGCCGTCGGATTGAAAATCCTTGAAGATTCCCCGCGGCAAGCCGCGGGGAATGGGCTATCTATGCATATTCCAAAAAACGGACGCGAGGTGACGGGGCTATGGAGAAAAAGCTATTCGCAGCTCTATTTTCGTTTCTCTTGTCGATTCTTCTGCTTTCATCCTGTTCAGAGGCTGGTGAATGGTCGATCGTGGGGCCGAGGGCTTTGGGGATGGGAGGCGCGAATGTGGCGGTAGCCAATGACGTCACGGCGAGCTACTGGAACCCGGCGGCTTACGGATTTTTCAAGGACAAGAAGGGCGGGGACTACGGCGACAGGAGCTGGAGCGGCGCCCTCGGCGTTGGAGCGGGCGCGCAGGTGCACGAGGACCTCGGGGAAGAGATAGACAAGATCTCCAAGATCGATTTCAACAATCTTGATAACGGGGTTATCCAGGCTAACAGGGTTTCTGACTACATAACGCTCTTAAACGAGCTCAAGACGTTCAATAACAACAAGGACAGGGCGTTGACCGCCTCGGTAAACGGGGTGGCGGGGGCGCAGGTCGGCAACTTCGGCATAGGCGGCTACGTATTCGGCGAGATATCGGCAAGGGGGGACCTCGACCTCGTAAATATATCTCCGGTCACATCCGGAACAACCGGCGTGGACATAATCACCCAGCTCTCGACGGCGAGCAACTTCAATAACGGGGCCTCCGTGCCCGCCGGCAACTATTACTTCGACTCGGCCGCCAAGACGAGCCTCATAAGCACCATAGCCGCCCTGCCGGGCTGGAACACGACGACCGCCACGAATTACGTCCAGGCTATGGACTACGGGCTCGGGCAGGCGCAGGCAAGCGGCCTGGCCATACCCTCGGACCCGTCCTCGGCCGTAAAGAACGCGGCTGAACTCGCCAGCGCCGCCCAGACCGGCGGGTCATTCGCCGACAACAATTCGAGGCTTCTTTTCAAGGGCATGGCTTTGGGCGAGGTCCCGTTGACCTGGGGCCGCCGGATATCGGATAACTTCTCAGTAGGCGCGAACCTCAAGTACATGAAGGCGCGGGTCTACAACACGTCGGTCAAGGTCTTCAATACCGACTTCGGGGACGCGCTGGACAGGGCCAGGAACGATTACAAGGACAGCCATAACTTCGGGGTCGATCTCGGCATGCTCTACCGTAACGGC
>JACRNN010000239.1 GCA_016234955.1 Deltaproteobacteria bacterium
CTCTGAGCTTTGTTTCGTGTTCCACCCGGACGAGCACGGTCTCGCCTTCGCGGGAAAGATACGCGCCCTGCGTCGTGACATAAAGGGTGTTTAGAAGCCTCTTCATTCCAAACCTTGCTCCTCGGCGGCATCGGAGATGGCCGCCATAAGGTATCTTTCCACCTTTCCACGCTTACCGACGGCTTTGGGCATGCAATAATCCATAAGGGAACAACTCTCGCATTTCTTTTCGTATCTTGCCGCCGGTGTTTTGCCTTCCCTTGTAAGCTCATGGAGGCGGAGACAGAGTTTCTCCGTAGTTCCTCTCAACCCGTCGTCAAAAAGCACATCGTATCTTCTCCTCGGCATTCCGTAAAAGAGCATGCCCCGCGGCACCCGTGCGCCCGTCATCTCCTCGATGCAAAGCGCCTGCGCGCAGACCTGGATTTCATCGCAAGAGTCCAACTTGGGCTTGCCGCGCTTATATTCAACAGGGACGGGCCGCCAGAGGCCGGGAACGCCGTCAAGGCGCATCCCATCATGCGTAGCGTCTTGGAGACGGTGGAACTCGACGACATCGGCCTTGCCTGAGAGTCCGAGCCGGAGCGACCTCAAGCGCAATCCCCGCGCTATGCGGACGTCGCCGCGCACTTCGGTTTCGTCTTCATCCGCCCGCTCGTGAAGATGGCGGCCTTCCGCGGTAAGGCGGTTCTCGCCCCAGATGCCCTCAAGGTGAATGAGCCCCCACTGCCGCTCGCAGAACGAGAGGTGCTGAAGGGCGGATATGGGGAGAAGGTC
This sequence comes from Deltaproteobacteria bacterium, assembly GCA_016234955.1. Taxonomy (GTDB): domain Bacteria; phylum Desulfobacterota; class GWC2-55-46; order GWC2-55-46; family GWC2-55-46; genus JACRLF01. The sequence continues at coordinate 778 of JACRNN010000239.1, forward strand.
GTCTTCAGAGAACATGGGCTTACCTAAGGCCTTTCGATGATGCTGACCCCTTTCGGAAGGCTATCTTTATTTATCATGATTTCGTAATCAGCAATCCCGCGCGGCGGGGCCTCCCCGTTTTTGCGTGAGGCCGTGACGCGCTCAAAGAGAGCGTGTGCCGGGGCGCTACCGAGGGCGCTATCGTGCTTGAAGACCACGAGTTTACGTGTGGCCATCTCCCCGCGCGCGGCCGAGCGGTCGTGCTCGAACATTTCCGAAAGAGCCTTCCAGAAAAGCTCAAGGTCATCCTCCGTAAAACCGGTTTGGGCGGCAAACGGCGCGGAGACGAACCCGTGGCATCTGTAAAGGCCATAAGGAACCGTAAACTTTCTTCCCATCGTGCGATTGTCGCCCTGTTGTTTTTCGGCCTCGGCCTCGGTCGCCACGGCCATGCGCGTGATACTGTGCTCAAGCGGAACTATCTGGTCTATACTCCGGGAAAATGTCAGTTGGACAGGGCCGCGCACCTGGCCTGCGTTCTTGCCTGTGGACATCACTGCGCCGAAAGTCCGAACATCATAAAAGGTTTTGCACATATACTGGCGTGCCGCTTCTGTTTTCTCGCCCTTTTCTTTCGATTTTACTTCCTCCTGCTCGTGGGCCTTATCTATTAACGTATTAAGAACAGCTTTTTCTTTTACGAAGATATCATGGCCTGAACCGCCGTTCTTGACAATCTGCACATAGTTCCTTACCTTTCTTTTCAAGCACACATCCGTAACCAGACCATGCCCGGTTTCCGGGTCTATGCGGGGAAGGTTGCCTGCGTCAGGGTCTCCGTTGGGGTTTCCGTCCTTCACGTCATAGAGTAATACGAAGTCATAACGGTTGTTGATCGCGGTCATGGTTACTTCTCCTTATCGGTTGATTTTTTTGTAAAAAAACTCTGCCTCTGGTGGTAGTAACCCACCGCAAAGCGCCCTTGATCCTGAAGGCCGAGGTGAGACGGAAAATCGTCTATGCCGTCCATTGTCTCTCCGATGAGTCTTTCGAGGTTTACGGCCCTTCCCTTGTTTTCGAGCTTTGAAAGATGATGGTTCTTGAGTTTTATGAGATGCGGGAATGCCGCGACAGGGGTGCTCGATGCAGACCCGTAAAAGCGGTCGCGGATTGTGGCGTTGATGCCGGGGCTTGCCTCCTCCTGAACCTTCTCCAGAATTGAGAAGAGCCGTCCCAAACGGTAGCCGATGTTTCTGTTGCCAGTATCCAATGCCATATCTACCCCCTTTTCTGATTTTTTGTAATACCTCGATGCCCTCACAAGAATTGCCTTAATGAGGGATGCCCTTGGATAGGTTATTTCGCGTTCAGCCCTGACCCTCCTTATAACGGATGAGAGCAGTGTCATCGGATAAGGGGTTCCGGCAAGTATCGCTTTCATCATCTCTCCTGAGAGATTAGGTTGGATATTATCGGCCTTGCCCTCCATGGCAGTTGAAACGAGAAGTCGAAATAAAGAGAGGTGTTCGGGGTCTTTCAGGCCATGAACAATCTTGCAATCGCTGAAATGCTGTCTTATGCTTTGGGCGGCTTCACCTACGGTTCCAGCATACCAAAAACGAACGGCTATACGGGATGCGTTGGGTGAAAGGCCCAGGACATAAAACTTCGCCAAGTCATCATCAAGAGGCGGCGCCCCGGTCTCCGGCCCGCTATAAAGCGCCTTTATTGCTTCATTGTCCTGCACGGATTGCCCTTTTGGGGGTTCACCAAAGAAATCTTTAAACCATCCCTCCATCTGATTTTCATTCTCTGCCCAAAAGACCGTGCTTGCATCGCCAACCTGAATGCGTTGACTTGAGTCCTTGGCGAGCAAGGTGTTTAGAGCCGTCGTGTATGCATGCTCGGCCTTTTTCCCAACCGGCGCATTGAAACCCTGTGAGGTAAGATGGAAAAAGTAGACACCAAAAGTCTGATAAAATACAAAGACGGAGGTGTCAGAATGAAAGGGATTCCGCAGGGAAGGTACACGAAGGAGCTTCGAGAGGAAGCGGTAAAACTGGTAACAGAAGGGAAC
>JACRNN010000240.1 GCA_016234955.1 Deltaproteobacteria bacterium
GACCGTCGACGAAAAAAGGCTCACGAAGGCGCTCGAGGCCGCCGCCTCGTCTATCGACATAGTCGTCCACGACTACCTCATAGCCGGGGAGGGCGTACAGTTCAGCGCCAGGGAGAGCGGCTGGCTCGACGGCAAATAGAGACGACGGGCCCAGGGAAAGATGAAACCTCCACGGTTAAAGCCAAGGGGGGTTCGGAACGCCAACAGGTTGTTGAAAAACCCTCGCTAAAAAAAGCGGAAGCCCCCGTATGGAACGGGAGCTTCCGCTTTTTGCCGTATAGGTCCGATTGCTTACTTCGATACGGTATCGGCCGTTATCTTGCGCTCGTTGACAGGCTGCACCGGCCTGTTGTTGACCCCGACGATATCCTTGAAGGCATTTATCTGGGCTTCGGAGAGCTGCACCGGCGTTTTCAGCACAAGCCACGTAACGCCCTCGGTGCAGGGGGGCGTGGTAAGGGAGCCTGTATAGCTGTAGTAGGTCTTTGTCTTAGGCAACAGGGCCGCGGCATCCACGGTCTCCTTAAGCTCCTTTTTCTCATCCGCCTTTTTGGGCATGTTGGCGAAGACCGCGCCGTAGGCCTTGTCTTCCTTTCCGCTCTCAAGGAGCACGCCCACTACCGCGAGCTCGCCCTTGTCGTTCTTATGCACGAGATGGAGCTCCATCGCGTAGGACTTGCCCCCGACCATATGCTCGCTCGGGTCGTGGAAGTGGAACTGCACCAGCTGGTACTCCATCCCGTTGACCTTTATGGAGCTTCCCTTGTCGTAATTCACCTGGATGGTGTGGCCGTTGTTGACGATGTTTATCCTGGAGGGCTTGTAGTTAAAGACGATGTCCGCCAGGTCCTTATCCTCGTATCCCTTGATATCCACCGGCGACTGGCTCTTTCCGCCGGCGCACGCGGCGTATTCGCCGGACATATGCCCCCAGTGCTCCGGGCCGTGCTCTCCCTCATACGTCCAGTGCGGGTGTGACTTTTCGCTCGCCCTGGCACCCGAGTAGACCCCGGCGCTCAGCCCGAGGGCCAACGCCGCCGTAAAAACCGACCTCGATAAAGACCTCTTGTTGATATTCATCTCTTCTTGGCTCCTTCCCCGCCGCCGTGGCGGCCTTTTTTATACGGAGCGTCATAACTTCGCATACCTGCGTTGCTCCTCGGCTTGTCGTTGCGGCGTATACAAAAATACGCCTCACTCCTCGCTCTCGTCGCGCCTTGGTCTGCTGTGTTCTGACGCTCCGTATCGGCGATTATTTATGACGTTGTGTGTATTTTCACGAGTATATCACGATAACCTTACGGTCCGCGCTTTCACGCGGCCCGCCATTTCACACTGGCCGCTCTGTTTTCTCTATCCGCGCCATGCCCCCCTTTCCTGATATTCAGTCACTTCGAAAGTATCATCTTGAGCGATATCAGGAGGAGCGCCACCCCGAATATCTTCTCGATCACCGGGCTTGATATCAGGTTTGCGGCCCTTGCCCCGAAGAGCCCGCCGAAGAAGAAACCGATGCAGAGCACCCCTGCCACTTTGATGTCGGCATGGCCGTTTTTGTAGTACGTCCAGGCCGCAAGTATCCCGATGGGCGGGACCATCATGGCGAGGGTGGTGCCCTGCGCCTGGTGCTGATCCATGCCGAATATGAAGATAAGGGCCGGCACTATCAGTATACCGCCGCCTATGCCTATAAGCCCGCTCAACACCCCCGCGGCAAGCCCGAGGATCAGGAACAAGAGGACTTCGTGTGCGCCCATGGAGGGTCTCCTCCTCTATTGCTTCGAGCGCAAGGTTTATACCATAAATAAATTAAAATTTAAACAAGAGTCTCAGGAGGGTCCGCAATATCAGGAAGCCGATGTCTTTGGCCGGCTCTTTGGCCCGTCGTCGCGCATGGGAGCGGCCCGGAGGGCTATGAAGGTCGATACGGCTGATGGGATAATGGTTATCGCCGGCTACCTGTCGGGTTTCCTGAAGAAAAGATCGTGCAGAGTGTACAGTTCCTTTACCGCATACTCTTTTACACCGCCGGGGAGGTTGACGGTGGCCTCCTCGCCGGACTTCTTGTTCAAAAGGGCCTTGCCGATAGGGGAGCTTACCGATATCTTCCCGTTCCTCGGATCGACCTCTTCCGGGGTCACTATCTCGTATACGACCTCGTCCCCGGTGTTCAGGTCCTCGAGATGTACCCTTGATCCGAAGCCCACCGCGTCCTTGGGAATATTGTCGAGCTTGAGCGAGACGAGCATGTTGACCCTTGAGGTAAGGTGCGCCACCCTCGCCTGCAGATACGACTGCCTCTGTTTCGCCGCCTCGTATTCGGCGTTTTCACGGAAGTCTCCGTGGGCTGCCGCGGTCCTGAGCTCCTTCGGGATGTCTATCCTCAGTTCCTTCTCAACCTTCCGGAGCTCTTCCTTTAACTGTTTTACTATGGGAAGTTCCTGCATCGTACCCTATCTCCTGTTATCTCCGCTGCATGGCTTCGGGCCGGAAACCGCGGGGTTCTGAACAAATAACGTCCGCCGGCTCAGTGAGGCCGGCCCTGCAAATCGAGCCTTATCACGCTCTCGATATGGAATGTCTGGGGAAACATGTCGAAAAGGCCGGCCCTGGCGACCCTGTAGCCTCTGCCGGCGAGCAGCGATATATCCCGCGCAAGGGTAGGCGGACTGCATGATACGTAAATTATCTTTTTCGGCCTTAGAAGCGAAAGCGCGCGGGCCGCGCTCAACTCTCCGCCCCTCGGTGGGTCTAATACTACCACATCGAACCCGTCTTTTTCAAGGGTTTTGGCGTTTCGCTCAAGCCACTCAACCGCCTGGGAGGCGATGAAGCCCACCCTTACTATGGAGTTCAAGGCGGCGTTCCCGGAGGCCTGGACGCAGGCCTCCGGGCTGTCTTCAACCCCTACGGTATCCCCGGCGCGGCGCGCAATGGGAAGGGTAAGGTTGCCGGCCCCTGAAAATAGATCCAGTACCCGCTCATTGCCTTCGAGGGCAGAGTACTCAACGACCCTCTCCATGAGCGCCCGGTTCTGTGGCCTGTTCACCTGTGAAAATACCGATATCCCGGCGCCGTACCTTATGCCGGAGGCCTCGTAGTTGAGCAGGACGTCCCCGAGGGATAATACGCGCTCCCCCTTCTCCCTCCTGAAAGGCCGCCCGGCCCATACCTCAAGACCCTTCAAGCGCCCGGCCTCGCCCAGGAGCCCTTCCCAGGGATAGCCCGTTTCTTCAGTCACATGAAAGGCCGCCACGGCCTTATCACCGGCCTCGTCGGAGCCGATGTCTACCGCGAAGACAGGCGGGGCCTTGCCGGCCTTGCCGCTTGAGAATATGGACTTTATCCGCGCGAAGACGTCGTTGATTACGGGGTCGAGCAGCGGGCAGTCATCCATTGGCGCCACCCTGTGCGACCTCGGCTCGAAAAACCCCCATCGCCCGCCCTCTACCTGGAAGCGCGCCCTGGAGCGGTAATTGAAGACCTCAGGGGAGCCTGCCGGGGGGTCGAACGGTATATCCTCTATCCCGCCTATCCTCTTGAGGGAGTCTTCCAGTATCTTCTGCTTCCACTCGAGCTGATGCGCGTATCCGATGTGCTGGAGCGTGCACCCGCCGCATACGCCGTAAAGCCCGCAGGACGGGGCTTGCCTTAACGGAGAGGGCGTTACAAGCCCTTTGAGCGCACCTTCGGAGAACCCCTTCTTTTCCTCGATTATCTCTACCCGCGCCTCGTCGCCGGGGGCGGTATACGGGACGAAGACGACCTTGCCGCCTATGCGGCCCACCCCCTTGCCGCCGTAGGCGAGGGAGGTTATCTGAACAATATGTTCCACGGGAGCCGTCAATGGGCTACGCCCTGCTCCCCTTGACCATCCTCTTCATCTTATCCACGGCCGAGAGCGCGTCTCCGCCGTACTCGTCGGCCCCTATCTTCCTGGAGAACTCATCCGTCACCACCGCCCCGCCGACTATGGTCATGGCCTTTATGCCGCGCTCCCTGAGCTTCTTTATGACCCCGTCCATCTCCATCACCGTCGTCGTCATGAGCGCGGAGAGCCCGACGATATCGACCCTGTTCTTCACGGCCTCTTCGATGATCCTTTCGGCCGGGACGTTTTTACCGAGGTCTATCACCTCGAAGCCGTGGTTCTCAAGGAGGGTGGCCACTATGTTCTTGCCTATGTCGTGGATGTCGCCCTCCACGGTGGCGAGGAGCACCTTGCCGAGGGAGGAGCCCGTCCTGCCGGAGAACTCCTTTTTCAGGCGCGTGAAGGCCTTCTTCATGGTATCGGCCGAGAGCATGACCTGGGGGAGGTAGTACCTGTTGCTGGAGAAGAGCCTGCCGACCTCCTCGAGCCCTGGGACGAGCGCCTCGTTGCTTACCCTTATCGGGTCCCACCCATCTTTGAGCGCCTGCTCCACAAGGCCTACTATGTTCTCCTCGTCGCCTTCTATGACGGCCTTTCTGAGCCTCTCCGCGATGGAGGCAGGCGCCTCCGGCCCCGCCTGCGCGGGCTTGCCGGGCTGTATCTCGGCAGAGGCCGCCTGGTATCTCCTTATGTACCTCTCGGCCCTCAAGTCCTTGTTAAGGAGAACCAGGGAGGCGTGGTATGCGTCCATCATCACCTTGTTGTTAGGGTTGATTATCGCGCAGTCGAGCCCGGCGGCAAAGGCCATCGTGAGGAAGTTGGCGTTTATCACCTCCCTTGCGGGTAGCCCGAAAGAGATGTTGCTCACACCGAGGACTGTAGTGAGCCCGAGCCGCTCCTTCACCAGCCTTATCGCCTTGAGCGTCTCCACCGCGCTCAACGGGGCCGCGCTCACGGTCATGGCCAGGCAGTCTACCATGAGGTCTTCCTTCCTTACCCCGGCCTTCAAGGCCCTCTCAAGCATCTTTTCAGCCACCCTGAGCCTGCCCTCGGCGGTATCCGGTATGCCGTCGTCATCGAGAGTGAGGCCGAGGAGGGCCGCGCCGTACCTCTTCGCCAGCGGCAGGATGGTCGAGAGCTTTTTCTCCTCCCCGCTGATGGAGTTCACAAGGGGCTTGCCGTCGCAGGCCTTGAGCCCGGCCTCTATCGCCTCGGAGGAGGAGGAGTCTATGACAATGGGAAGCGTGCTGTTCTCGTTCACGGCGAAGACCGCCATCCTCATCGCGCCCGCTTCATCCATCCCCGGCACCCCGACGTTGACGTCGAGGACATGCGCGCCGGAGGCCGCCTGTTGGCGGGCCTCGCTCCTTATGCCGGAGGTCTTGCCCTCCTTTATCTCCAGTGCGAGCGCCTTCCTGCCCGTGGGGTTTATCCTCTCGCCGATGACGACAGGGGGCAGTCCACCCCCGAATAACGTAAAGGCCGTCCTCCCGGCGAGGCTTGAGAAGGCGCGCCCCCGCTCGCCTGCGGGCCTCAGGGATTTAAACACCCTGCCCATCTCCTTTATATGCTCCGGGGTAGTCCCGCAACAGCCGCCCAAAACCCTTACCCCGGCCTCCACGAGCCTGGGCACAAAAGAGGCCATCTCCTCCGCTGTCGCCGGGAATACGGTCTCCTTTCCCTTGAGCACGGGTATCCCGGCGTTGGGTTGCGCTATGAGCGGGGTGGCAACGACCCTGCCCATCGCCGATATCGCCTTGTAAATCCCCTCTATGCCGAGAGAGCAGTTGGCCCCTATCACGTCGGCGCCGAGGGAGGCCGCGGCTATGGCGAAGGACTCCGGAGGCGTGCCGAGCACAGTCCTCATCGTCTCATCGAAGGTCATGGTGGCCGCCACAGGCAGGCCAGTGGACTTGGCGGCCATTATCGCCGCCTTCATCTCCTTCAAGTCCATCATCGTCTCTATGATGATGAGGTCCACCCCTCCGGCCTTGAGCGCCCCGGCCTGCTCAATAAAAACCTCAAGCACCGCGTCGAACCCCGTGTCTCCCACCGGCTCGATAAAGTGACCGGTGGGCCCTATCCCCCCGGCCACGAACCTCTCCCCTGCCGCGTCCCTCGCGCACCCGGCGGCGGCGATATTCATATCCCTGAGCCTCCCGTCGAGGCCGTACTCCCTGAGCTTTATCCTGTTGGCCCCGAACGTGTTCGTGGTGACTATGTCCGAGCCCGCCTCTATGTAGACGCCGTGTACCCTTTTTACCATGCCGGGGTCGGTGAGGCTCAGCTCATCGGGACATCCCCCCGGCTTCAATCCGAGCCTCTGGAGCATGGTCCCGGTGGCCCCGTCAAAAAGAAGCGGCCTCTCTTTCAAGGCCTTTAAAAAATCCCGCGCCATCTGTGTGGTACTCCCCGATTGTTTTTTTACGGCGTATCAACCCGCCAATTGTATACTTTTATGGATTCGGTATCAAGCCCGGTTTGCGGATTCGGGCCTCTGGCGGCGCATCCTCCCGGGACTAAAAAACCCGGTGGGACGAGTAACGCTAAAAAAGTGAAACCTCCACGGCCTTGAACGCCCCGGAGGTTTCAGAACGCTAAAAAAACCCCTGAAGTCCCCCCTCGGTACTGCCGATAAATAAACTACAGGGAAGTGGCGATCCAACAGGGAGGTTAAAGCCATGTCCGTACTCCAGCACTACTTCAACAGCCTGCATGTATTCTGTCTCCTTATATCCCTCGGGGTCGGCAAGAGGAGGGCCTTGAGGCTGGCCCGCGCGTGGGAGAGATGCGCGCACCCGCTCCTGTACTACAGGGCCTGGGCTCCTGTGCCGGTAGCCGTGGAAAAACGCCGCAGGGGATAGAGCCGGGGGTAGGTCCAGCCAAAGATCTGGGATGGATGCCGACCGAAATGAAAGTCGCAAACAGTGGCGCACCTGAAACTACGGCTACGTCCTCCTATTCGTCAACCCTTTCCTTTTTCGCCACCTTGCCGTCAATGATGGTTATTATGGTCGCCCTGTTGCTGTAATCGCCTTTATATACGTATTGTTTTTTTTCGAGATATTGGTCCGCCTGTGAGCCGGTCTTGCCGCTCCGCGGGTCAGGCCCTGTGCTTTTGACATACCCCAGATCGATTATTTCGCATGGCGGGCCGAACTTGCCTGTCAACGCGGCCTCGCTCCAGGGCGCGCTGATGGAACCGTCGCTTATCAGTCCGAATTCACGCACATCCAGCGACTTGCATTTGCGATTGTCTGAATCTCCGGCATCGTTGCTTGCGATAAGGGTTGAGGACACGATGTGATTTTTCCGAGCCAAATCATCCCCTATCTGTGTCGAATCAACAATGGACTGTCCGCCAACGATAGTAAGGACAGTGTAAAAATAAATATTTTTGAACATCAGAGTCTCTCCTTTTCTTGGTTCCAAAAAATATGAGGGCTGTCAAACTGACAGCCCTCATATTTTATTTGAACCGTGGTTTAATTACAACTGCTTCGGTTCGTGATTGTCCTTGTTCTGTCTGTAATCAATTTATACCCGTTACTCGGATATCTTTCCCAATAGGTACAGACCTCTACCCCGGAAACGCCGTCATAATCCTTTATGGATTGTATTGTAAAAAAATAGTTGCTTGTGAAATCATAATTGTTTGTCTGGAGGTAGTATAAAAAGGTGTGTAAATAGATAGAAGGCGGTGTATCCTTCAGGTTCGCCAGAACCGGGCTTTGAGGCCCAAAGAAAGGAGTACAACCGCCATGAGCAAGTACACCATTGAAAGCACACCTGAGTCAAGGCC
>JACRNN010000235.1 GCA_016234955.1 Deltaproteobacteria bacterium
ACAGGCCACCACCACGGGGTTCGAGAAGCAGGCAAGGGACAAGGGCATCACGATATCCTCAAGGATACCGGAGGGCCTGCCGAGGGCGTCCGGGGACAAGGACAGGCTTGAGCAGGTGCTCGTGAACCTCCTCGACAACGCCATAAAGTACACCCAATCCGGCGGCCATGTAAGAGTGGCGGCCTCATCCGACGACGGCACCGTGCGCGTGGACGTGACCGATACCGGCATAGGCATACCCGCCGACGACATAGCGAGGATATTCGAGCGGTTCTACAGGGTGGACAAGGCCCGGAGCCGGGAGCTCGGCGGCACCGGCCTCGGCCTTGCCATAGTAAAACACATCATACAGGGGCACAACGGCAGGCTGTACGTTGAGAGCGAGCCGGGCAAGGGCTCGACCTTCAGCTTTTCAATCAAGGCGTCCAAACGGCCGTAGCGCCCGGCGCCCTGACGGCACGCCCTGCCCGCCGGGATAACCCCTCCGTAAATCCCGTCCGCTCACTCCAATATATACCCTTGGCTCGCTCCGGCGAGGTTGAATATGCATGGCGGGCTCGCGCTCGCCATGCATTTTCATCAAGATGGTTTTTACCTCGGAAGTTGTGATATAGTTTTTCGATTGTGCATGTTGCGGGGAGCTTCAACCACCCCGCGTTCCAAGCGGCTGGGTATCCGAAGGAAAATCGTTTTTATTTATGCGTGGCAAGCCACTCATAATCATATCCGAAGGAAACATTAAAAATGTCCATAATACGCGTAGAGGACCTTGTCAAGAGATATAACGGCATCGAGGCCGTGAAGGGGGTGTCCTTCGAGGTCAACGACGGCGAGACGTTCGGGTTCCTCGGCCCCAACGGCGCGGGCAAGACGACCACCATAAACATCCTGTGCACGCTCCTCGGTTTCGATTCAGGCTCGGCTTTCGTGAACGGGTACGACTGCAGGACGGAGCAGCACAGGGTGCGCTCGTCCATAGGGCTCGTCTTCCAGGAGATAACCCTCGACAACGAGCTAACGGCCTATGAGAACCTCAAGTTTCACTGCTACATGTACGACATGGAAAAGAGGCTCGCCGAGGCGCGGATAGAGGAGATACTCGAGGTGGTCGGGCTCAGGGAGCGGAAGGACGACGCCGTCAGGAAGTTCTCAGGCGGGATGAAGAGGAGGCTTGAGATAGCCAGGGGGCTTTTGCACAGGCCCAGGGTGCTATTCCTCGACGAGCCGACGCTCGGGCTCGACCCGCAGACCCGGATACATATCTGGGAGTTCATCCGGAAGCTCAAGAAGACCGAGGGCAATACCGTCTTCATGACCACGCACTACATGGAAGAGGCCGAGGCGTGCGACAGGGTGGCCATAATAGACAACGGGTCGATAATCGCCTGCGCGAGGCCGGACGAGCTCAAGATGTCCCTGAAGGGAGACACCGTCAACATAAGGACGGCGGACGACGCCAGGGCCTGCTCGGAGATAGAGGGCAAGTTCGGGCTGAAGGCCAAAAAGCTCGAAGACGGCCTCTCGATGCTCGTAGAGGGGGGCGATAAGTTCATACCGAGGCTCTTCGAGAGGCTCGACACCGAGATACTCTCCGTAAACCTCAAAAAGCCGAGCCTTGAGGACGTATTCATAAACCTTACCGGAAGGGAGATAAGGGACGACGGCGCGCCCGCGAGGTTCAGGGGGGCTTGAGGGTTTAGCAGGATGCTGGAAAAGTCTTTTGAGAGAACCTTTTTGTAAAAAGTTTCTCTCAAACTCTTTCCAAAAACTTTCAGTTCTTCCAGACAGGACCCCCATTAATTCAGGGGGGTCCTGTCTGGAACTAAAAGTCTTTGAAGGGGGTCTGGGGGAAGCTTTCTACAGAAAGTTTCCCCCAGAAAACTGTTTTTCAACAGCCTGCTGAACCTTATCCAGCGCCAACAGGCGGATATTCCCCATAGACATGTTTTCATACAAGGCGATATACGTAATCATATTCAGGGAGTTCAAGAGGTTCCTGCGCCAGAGGGGCAGGCTCGTCGCCACCATAGCGAGGCCGCTTATCTGGCTCTTCATAGTGGGCTCCGGGTTTACAAGGCTCATAGACGTAAAGACCGGGGCCAACTACATCCAGTTCATCCTGCCGGGGATAATCGGGATGACGATACTCTTCAGCTCCATCTTTTCCACCATCTCGGTAGTCTGGGACAGGGAGTTCGGGTTCCTGAGGGAGATGCTCGTAGCCCCTGTTTCAAGGGTCACCATCGTCTTCGGAAAGCTCCTCTCCGGCACCGCGCTCTCTGTCCTGCAGGGCTCGGTGCTCCTTCTGGTGGCGCCTTTCCTGGGCCTGAGGTTCGGGCCCGTGGAGTTCGTCCTGATGGTGGTCCTCATGACGCTCGTGGCCCTTGCGGTAACGTCGCTCGGGCTTTTCATAGCGTCGTTCCTCACCTCGCTGGAGGGGTTCAACGTCATAATGAACTTCATAGTGCTTCCGATGTTTTTCCTGAGCGGGGCGCTCTATCCGGTCGGGTCCCTGCCGCCGTTTTTAAGGGCGTTCGTCTACATAAACCCGCTATGCTTCGGCATAGACTCGTTCAAGCACGTGCTTTTGCCGGGGGCGGGGAGGCTCGTCCCGGAGTTCCCGATCCTTGTCGATATCGCCTACGTGATGGTCTTCGCGGCAATATTCACATTCCTTTCCGCCGTAGTCTTTGAAAAGCGGAAATGACCGGGACACTCTACATAGTCTCCACGCCCATAGGCAACATGGAGGATATCACGCTCCGGGCCATCCGCGTGCTCAAGGAAGTAGGCCTCATAGCCGCCGAGGATACCCGGCGCACGAAAAAGCTCCTCGACCACTACGCAATAAAGACCCCGGCCACAAGCTACTTCGAGCATAACGAAAAGGAGAAGGGGCCGCTTCTCATAGAAAAGCTCAAGGCCGGGGTCGATATCGCCCTCGTCTCCGACGCCGGAACCCCGGGGATATCCGACCCCGGCTACAGGCTGATAAAGGCGGCCATAGAGGACTCGATACCGGTCGTCTCCATACCGGGGCCGTCGGCCCTTGTCTCGGTGCTGAGCGTATCCGGGCTGGCGCTCGACCAATTCACCTTCAAGGGGTTTATCCCTTCGGGCGCGGTACAGAGGAGGAAGTTCCTCTTGGGGCTAAAGACCCCGGCCCATACCTTTGTCATGTACGAATCCCCCCGCAGGGTGAAGGATACGGTAGACGCGATCATAGAGGCGCTCGGGGACGTTGAATTGGTGGTAGCCCGCGAGATGACGAAGATGCATGAGGAGGTCCTGAGGGGCAGGGCGAGCGCGGTCAGGGAGCTTATAAAAGAGAGGGACCTCAAGGGGGAGGTAACGATAGTGCTCCGCACCGGCGGGCTTGAGGAGCGTACCACAACGCCGGGGGAGGAGATAGAAAACCTCCTCAAGGCGGGCTTCCATCTGAAGGACGCGGTAAAGGCCGTGGCCCAGGAGTTCGACATGCCGAAGGGCGAGGTATACAGGGAAGCGCTCGGGATAAAGGAGAGGCTTGGTTTGTGAACATGCATAGCGAGCGCGAGGCCTGCGGTTTGGCCAGCGGGGTCAAGCGAGCGAATAGAAATATATACTTCCCCTCCCTCGACGGGAGGGGCGGGGCACCCATCCGAAGGATGGGTCGGGGAGGGTGAGTTTTTCACCCCCACCCCAACCCTCCCCCATCAATGGGGAGGGTGTTGATCACGCCGCAAGCGGCGGGGAATTAAACCATTAAGAGATCAAAAATTCCGCGTTATAATACGGAGAGTACATGAAAAAGATATTGTTCGGTTTCATATTGGGGTTGGTGGCGCTATTCCTCTTCCTCTACTTCGGCG
>JACRNN010000236.1 GCA_016234955.1 Deltaproteobacteria bacterium
GTCACGGTGATATCCGTCAAGCCGTTTTTTTTCGTGACGTGGAAGCCCCTTTTCAGGGGCGTATTTTTATACGACAAAAATTTTCCATCGGAAGGAGTTTATCGGGACATGGACTTCACGGAAGAGCAGATAGAGAGGTACGCAAGGCATATCATATTGCCGGAGATAGGGGGCAGGGGGCAGGCAAAGCTCCTTAAGAGCAAGGTCTTTGTCCTCGGGGCAGGCGGTCTCGGCTCTCCGGCCCTGCTCTACCTGGCGGCCGCGGGGGTCGGCACGATAGGCGTCGCCGACGGCGATTGCGTGGACTTGAGCAACCTCCAGAGGCAGATAATACACGACACCAACAGGGTCGGCAGGCCCAAGGTGCTCTCGGCCAAGGAGTCGATGCTCAATATCAACCCGGACATAAACGTCGAGGCCTTCCACGGGAGGCTTACGGTGGACAACATCAGGGATATCATACGGAACTACGACGTGGTCCTCGACGGGAGCGACAACTTCCCCACGAGGTTCCTCATGAACGACGCCGCGTTCTTCGAGGGCAAGCCCCTTGTCTCGGGCTCCATGTTCAGGTTCGACGGCCAGGTCTCGGTATTCAACCCGAAGGGGGGCTACCCCTGCTACAGATGCCTCTACCCGGAGCCGCCCCCAAAGGGGCTCGTGCCGAGCTGCCAGGAGGCGGGTGTTCTCGGCGCTCTGGCCGGGGTGATAGGGGTACTGCAGGCCGTTGAGGCGGTAAAGCAGGTGCTCGGCATAGGCGAGAGCCTCGCCGGACACCTTATGATATTCGACGCCCTCAAGATGACCTTCAGGAAGGTCAGGGTCATGAAAGACCCGGAGTGCGCCCTGTGCGGCGAGAACCCGTCCGTAAAGGAGCTCAAGGCGTATGAGGAAGAGGCCTGCGACCTGAGGGCCGCCACCTGCGACAGATAACGACACCGGGCGCGGGCCGGGTATCCGAAGCCGATTTCTAACAGGTTGCTGAAAAAGTCCCCAAAGTTGTCATTACAGGCGGCGGCAGGAGTTTCCTCCTGCCGCATCCGAGGCATCTGGCGGGTTCAATCTTGCAGATTGAACCCGAATAATTCGTGTCTACCAGACGAAATTCCGGGTTCAGGGTATAACCCTGAACCCGCCAGAAACTCCTGACAGCACGAAGAAGGCTACGAAGAATCCTGTAACTTGCAAGTTTTATCAGCTCTGAGATTCTTTGCGTAGCCTGTCCTGAGCGCAAGAACGGGATCCTTCGCGGAGTTTATCCTGAGCAAAGCGAAGGGCTCGGAATGACAGGCTGAAATAGTTTCTCGGCAACCTGCTAACCCTATGAAAAAGGACTACATCAACAATCCCGGGGCATTGAAGATAGACCTGATGCTCCGCGGCATAAAGATAGCCGACCCGGTAGTAAAGGCCTGGGCGTGCGGCTCCGGGGGCATAGACATACTCCTGCCGCGGGACACGCTCGTCAATATCCCGTGCAGCGAGTCCTTTACCATGGCGTCCCCCTACACCATCGGTAAGAAGGGCGGGGGGTACGCGATAACCGACGGCGTCGGAGAGGTGCGGGTAAAGCTCGTGCCGAGGCCGGCCTTCTACGACAAAAAGACCTCTACGGGCGTGCTCTTCAGCAAAATCGCGTCGGTACACGGCAGCTATACCGTCATAACCCCTTCGCCGCGGTGCGATTTTTTCAACAGGAGTCTTGAGTGCAAGTACTGCGCCGGCAACTTCGACGTAAAAGGCGCGCAAGACGTCGTCTACTCGGTCGACGAGGTGCTTGAGACCGTCGGGGCGGTCCTCAAGGAAAAGTCCTCGGAGATAATATACCTCTCCATCGGCTTCAGCGAGACCCCTGACGGCGGCATAGAGTTCCTCAAGCCCTACATAAAGGCGGTGAAGAAGCACTTCAACTGCCTTGTGGCCGTTGAGGCCCTGCCGCCGAAGGAGAACCACTGGATAGACCAGACCTACGCCCTGGGCGCGGACTCGGTCCTCTATAACCTCGATATTTTCGATAAGGAGCTCTTCGAGGTCATATGCCCCGGAAGGGCCGGGCTTATCGGCAGGAAGAGGTGCATGGAGGCGCTCGAGTACGCCGCCCGGATATTCCCGAACGGCACGGTAGCCTCGCACCTTATCGTGGGGCTTGAGCCCCCGGGGTCGACCTGCATGGGGATAGATTTTCTGACCGGCATAGGGGTCGTGCCGATACTCCCGATATACAGGCCGGCGATAGGCAGGGCCTTGAGGATAGAGCCGCTTACCACGGAGATAATCATACCGGTATACAAGCACCTATATTCCGCCGTTAAGAAGAACAGGATAAACCTGAACTGGGTCAGGGACCTGAGCATGGTCACGACCCCCGTGGAGATACGCTCCCTCATGGGAGATAAAGAGGGCGGTTCGATAGTGGAGAACTTCTATAAGACCAGGATAGGCCTAAAGGCCGCCTGGGGGCTTTCAACGCTTCGCAGGAAGCTGCGCGTGAAAGAAGAAGACCCGTCATCCGACTCCAAGCACTGATTCTGTATCCGGAGCGTTAGTGAGCATTGAAATAGATACGAGGCCTATTTGGCTCATCCTCATCCTGAGGGCCTTGAGGCCGGTCTTTTTCATGGCCGTAACGGCGTTTTTCCTTTATTTCATCAGCCTTCCGGCCCCCTTGGGGCTCACCCCCGCCGGCCAGAGGGCCGTAGCGATATTCGCGCTCTGCCTTGTCTTCTGGGTCACAAACGTCGTCCCGCTGGCGATAACGAGCCTCTCCGCCATAGTGCTTGTGCCGCTCCTCGGGGTCCTCGACAAGCGTGATACCTACGCCCTTTTCGGGAATGAGGCGGTCTTTTTCATCCTCGGAGCCTTCATCATAGCCGGGGCGATAATGCACTCGGGCCTGTCTTCCAGGGTGGCCCTCAAAATAATGGACAGGTTCGGCGGCTCTCCGAGGAGGCTCCTGCTGAGCGTATTCCTCCTTGCCGCCTCGCTCTCTTTTGTCATGTCCGAGCACGCGGTGGCGGCGATGCTCTTCCCCATCGTGCTCGAGATATCAAAGAGCCTCAACCTAAGGCCGGGCAAGTCCAACTACGCCAAGTTGCTCTTCTTCGCGCTTGCCTGGGGATGCGTCATAGGCGGGGTGGCGACGTTCCTCGGCGGGGCCAGGGTCCCGCTCGCCATCGGGATACTGAAGGAGACGACCGGCGGCACAATAGGCTTCCTCGACTATACTGTGGCGGTATTGCCGCTCGTCCTTGTATTGCTCCTGGCCGGGTATTTTCTCCTGACGAGGTTCTTCCCGATAGACGTCGTGGGGGTGGAGAGCGCACGTCAGGCTCTCTCAAGGAGGCTCAAAGGGCTCGGCAAGATGAGCTACGGCGAATACGCGGTGGGCTCGGTGCTCGCGGTGACCGTTCTCGGCTGGGTCTTCCTCGGCAGAAGGTTAGGGCTGGCCACGGTGGCGTTGAGCTCGGTAGTGGTGCTCTTCGTATTCAGGCTCGTCAGGTGGAAGGACATAGAGGAGTACGTAAACTGGGGGATCATACTGATGTACGGCGGGGCGATAGTGCTCGGCTCGGCGCTCGATAAGAGCGGGGCGGCCGCATGGCTGGTGAACGGGGCCGTCGGCAGGTGGGCGAGCGCCCCGTGGACGGTATTCGCGGTCTTTTCGCTCCTTTCCATCTTCCTGACCGAGGCCATGAGCAACGCCGCGGTCATTGCGATACTCCTGCCGGTCAGCATAGGGCTCGCGCAGAAGCTCTCGATGGACCCCGCCATAGTCACATACGCCATAGCCGTGCCCGCGGGCCTGGCGTTCATGTTCCCCATGTCCACGCCGGCGAACGCCATCGCGGTGTCGGCCAATTACCTGACCGTCAAGGACATGGCCAGGGGCGGGGTCATCATGTGCGTAACGGCATGGGTGGTATTCAACCTCGTCGCGGCGTTCTACTGGCCGCTCATAGGCATGGGGTACGTGAAATGAAGAAAAACGTCCTGCTTGTCCTCTCCACCTCGGGCACGTCGGATGCGGCCGTCGGTTTCGCCGTGGAGAGGGCGCTCAAAGACGGGGCCTGCCTTGTCGCCCTCTACATAATAGAGTCCGGCCTGGCGAACGAGGTCTTCGACACCTTCTCCGACATCGGCTTCATAGGGGACCGGCCATCCACCGAGCTTTCCGAGGCCATAATGAAGGAGTACAGGCAGCGGGGGTATGAAGAGCTCGGCCGTGTGCAGATAAAGGCGATTGA
>JACRNN010000237.1 GCA_016234955.1 Deltaproteobacteria bacterium
CTCCTTCTCGGTATAGCCGCGCCCCTTTTTGTAGAGCGCGGAGAGGAACGCGTCCCCCCTGCGTATCACGGGGTCTATCCATACGAGGTTGAAGAGCACCTGGAGGTCGAGGTAGTCCTCCTCCACGAAGTACCTGAGCGCGGAGGCTATGTCCTCCTTCGAGTTGACCTGCCCCCTTTTCGTCAACAGCTCCCAGTAGCGGGGCAGAGGTTTTATCATGTTGTCCCAGTTGGCCTGGAAGAAATTCTGCAGGATAAAGCCCTTCTCCTCGTTCGTAAGGGCCGGGGCGGGCTTTGCGCTTATCTTCCTGTACGTATCACTGGCCTCTCCGGAGCCGTATTCCATGAACTGCTCCATGAGGCACGGCACGAGGTTGAACGTCTGGTGGACGTCCGGGAACTCGTCGAGTATGGAGACCATGTCGTAGTAGTCCTTGGTGCCGTGCAGCAGGACCCACGGCATCGTGTATTCGTTCGAGATGGGGTCCTTGTAGAGCGGCTGGTGCATATGCCAGATGAAGACTATGTTCAATCGTTTATCCATGGTTTTTTTAACGTTCTGAAACCCCTAAGGTTTAAAGCCCAGGGTTGAAGCTCCCCGCTGGCCAAGCCGCGGGGAATGCGCTCGCTATGCATGTTCATCCGGGCTCATCCATCGTGCGGCGGGTTTAAGCGTGCCGGGCGCTTCACTTGGGGCCGAAGACGTCGATGACGCCCTTGTCGGTCAATACCGCGACGTGGGACTCCGCCGTAGACGCGTTGGCCGAGGCGGTGGAGTAGAGGTCATGGCCCCAGAGCGTCTCGGCGTCGCTTAAGCGCAATGCCTCTATGCGCCCATTTGTCTTTGCGAAGATGTTCAGGCCCAGAGGGGCCCTTGAATAATTGGAGAGCACGAAGAGCGTATCCCCGGCAACGAATATCGAGGAGACCGGATTGAACTTAAACTCCTTTTTCCAGAGTATCTCTCCGGAGAGCCTGTCTACCGATAAGATCCGGTCCGAGCCCGCGATTATCATCGCGCGCCCGCCGTGTAGGATGAAGTCCCGGGCCTTTATCAGGCCGAACGAGTTCCGCACCTCGCCGGTCGAGGCGTCGAGCGCGACCACGTTCTGCGAGTCGCCGATGACATA
>JACRNN010000245.1 GCA_016234955.1 Deltaproteobacteria bacterium
GCAGAGGGGGGTAACGCTTCAGAAGATGCATGAGGCCACGAAGGTGCAGATGAAGCACCTCGAGGCCCTCGAGGCGGACGACTACTCAAGCCTCCCGCACCCGACCTTTGTCAGGGGGTTCATCAAGTCGTATTGCAAGGTGCTGGGTCTTGATGAGACTGACGCGCTCCTGCGCTACGAGATGTATTTGAGGGAGAACGCCCCGCCCTCAGGCGGCGCGGAATCGGCGGCGGCCCGCGAGGGCGAGACCTGGCAGGAACCGATCAACAGGCTGAGAGAGAGGCTCCCCAACAAGCCCACAAGGAATATAGCCGCGCTTGTAGCCGCCGGGGTCGCTATGATGGTCATTTTCTACTTTTTTTCAGTAAGGCACAAAAAGGGCTCTGTGCCGACGGAGCGGAACGAGGCGGCCGCGGTAAAGACGGAAGATCAAAAGATTGCGGAGCCGCAGGAGGCGACCCCCGCGTCCGCGCCGGATGCGGTGAAGGACGGCGCGGGGACCGACGGTGGAAAGACCGTTCAAGAGGCCGTGAAACCGCCCCCGGATGGAGACGGCAAGGCGCACACGCTCACGGTAAGGGCCTCTGAAAGGACGTGGATAAGGGTAAGGATGGACAACGACGAGCCCTTTGACGTCATGCTCCAGAAGGGGGAGTCGATAGTATGGAAGGCCGGGCGCAACCTATCGGTCCTGGTGGGCAACGCCGGAGGGGTCGAGATGGTCTTTGACGGAAAGAGGCTTTCGTCCCTGGGCAAATCCGGCGCGGTCGTGAGCCTTGTGCTTCCGATTGAGGCGGACGCGGAAAAAGGCGCTTCAGCCCCTCCGAGATAGAGGCAAGACAAGCCCCGCATGGCCGCTGGGCGCGCGGCTTGATGGATGGACGATGTTTGAAAAGGGAGAACTATGGAATCCATAATCAGGTGCAGAAAGTGCGGGAAGAAGATGAAGTCCGCAAGGGTCGACGACTACAGGATAAAGATATCCTGCACCTGCGGCTTCTCGGAGTACAGGACAGCTCCATCGGCGAGCAAGGCCATAAACCCGCATTTTTCGCGGGAGAGCCTCCTGCCCATTACTTTTGACGACAGCGGCAGTTTCTTTTTCCAGCAGCGCGCCGACAGGGAGCAGAAAGAGATAATCACGCTTGAAGAGATAAGCATGCTCGCCTCTTCGGACTACAAGCTCGACGACGTTTTGAAGGCGGTCGTTGAAAAGACGGCCAAGAGGCTCGGCATGGATGTCTGCTCCATCTACCTCTGGGACGGGGAGTACCTGGTGTTGAGGGCCACGTACGGGCTTGCCCAGGAGGCGGTCGGCAAGGCGCGTCTGAAGATAGGCGAGGGGGTCACAGGCTCGGCGGTGATGGAGAAAAGGCCGCTCCTTATAGAGGACGTCTCCAAGGACCCGCGCTACAGGTACTTTCAGGAGACAAAGGAGGAGCAGTACAAGATAAGGACCATGTACTCCTATCCGATATTCTCCGGAGATACGCCCTTCGGGGTGCTGAACGCGCAGACCGTATTCAAAAGGGAGTTTACCGAAGACGAGATATCTTTCGTCTCCGTCATAGCCAACCTCATCCTCGGGGCCATCAAGATGAGAAAGAGGGAGGAATGATGAAACCCCACGGGCTTAAAAACCCCCGGGGTTCTCGGAACGTTGAAAAGACGGATGATGCCGCGCTTCAAGCCCCGGGGATCTCCTCCGGAGCGCATGGGATGCGCGGCTGGCGCAATTGCCGCGTACCGGCCGTCAAGCGATCCTCCAGGCGGGGGCTGACGGTCGCGGGCAACGGTTTTTTGAGGTCCATATCCGGGCCGGACGGAAAGTCCGGCCTTTTTCTTTTTGCGGCGTTCTTCTTCGCCGTCGCGGTTGTATTTCAGGGCTTCTGCGGCCCAGGCGCCGTTGCGGCGGCCGGGGGGGAAGAGGCGGCTGCCCGGCGGTCAAACGGGTACCTGGCGCGGAGGGTATCGTCCGAAC
>JACRNN010000166.1:0-999 GCA_016234955.1 Deltaproteobacteria bacterium
GAGCTCAAGGACACCCATAACCAGCTCATACAGTCGAGCAAGCTGACCGCGCTCGGCGAGCTTGCCGCCGGGCTGGCCCATGAGCTCAACCAGCCCCTTACCGTGATAAAGGGCCTCTCCAAGAACATACTGAAGACGACGTATGAGGACTCGGCGCACTACGAGAAGCTCGAGCTCATCGTCGAGGCGTCCGGCAGGATGGAGCACATAATAAACCATCTGAGGGTCTTTTCCAGGTGCGAGGAACCGGTATTCAAGCCCCTCGACCTGAACACGGTCATAAAGGACGCGTTCATAATCATCAAAGAGATACTGCACAACCATGCGATAGAGACCGTGTTCAAACTCTCAAGGGACCTGCCCGCCGTGCTCGGCAACGCCAACAGGCTCGAACAGGTGATCATAAACATCGCTTCGAACGCGAAGGACGCGATGTTAGAGGGCGGCAGGCTCGAAGTCTCCACAAGGACGCTGGAGGCCGGGGGGACGAAGTCCGCGAGGATGAGCTTCAAGGACACCGGGTGCGGCATGGGGACGGACATTGTCAACAGGGTCTTCGACCCGTTCTTTACCACCAAGGAGTCGGGCAAGGGCACGGGGTTAGGCCTCTCCATCAGCTATGGGATAGTAAAAGACCATAACGGGGAGATAACCGTTGAAAGCGAGCCGGGCAGAGGGACTGCATTTCACATAACGATACCGGCCATGGACCAGTCCCAGTGAACCGCCCCCAACCCCCGCAGAGTTAGGCCTTGCCCGAATGAAACCACCCCTGACTTGGAAGCCTCAGGGGTTTCAGGACGCTAAAAAAATGAAGTATTGAAACCGCGCCCCCGGTATGTTAATTAAAGGGTGCTTCTAAAAATTAGGGAAGCTCTGATTAATTATGTTTTTCTGTCATTCTGAGGAAGCGTAGCGACCGAAGAATCTCGTAACTTATTGATTTTATAGACGTTGAGATTCTTCGCTTTGCTCAGAATGACATGCTATTGCGAATTA
>JACRNN010000166.1:1056-8000 GCA_016234955.1 Deltaproteobacteria bacterium
AAAATAAAAAGCGGAGCATATATGCTAATATGTGAGCATTTTTATTTTCGCACTAACAAAGAGATCGGGAAAACGAGCAATTTTTCGAGGCACCCTAAAGACCGTGCCGGAGAGGTATTTCCCTTTTAAAGCTCCCCGCGCCTTTGGCTCGGAGGGGCCTCAAGCATAACACCCGGAGGACGCATCTGTGCTCGCCGAGCTTCTGGACATATTCTTCCCGCCAGTGTGCCCGCTCTGCGAAGGCGGCATAGCCGAGGGGCTCTTCTGCAAGGCCTGCTCCGAGGGCCTCTCTTCGCAGAAGATACTCGGCCCGAAATGCGGCGTATGCGGAACCCCGTTCGTATCGGCCTCCTCCCCGGACCATACCTGCGGGGTCTGCCAGACCCAAAAGATGCCGTTTGTCAATTTTAGAAGCGCCCTCGCCTACAACGGCGCGGTGGTGGAGGCGATCCACAGCTTTAAATACGGGGGCAAGGTCATACTCGGCAGGCCCCTTGGACAACTTTTGGCCGAATCCATAAACCTTCCCGTCACGCCCGACCTTATCATACCCGTTCCCCTCCATAAAAAGCGCCTTCGCACGAGGGGTTTCAACCAGGCCCTTCTCCTTGCAAGGGAGGTCTCCAGGCGTCTCGGCGCAAGGGTAGACTATACAAACCTCAAGAGGCTTAAGAATACCGCTCAACAGGTGAAACTCAAGACAGATGAGCGGAGGGAGAACGTCAAGGGCGCGTTCGCCCTCAAAAGGCCCGGTGATGTCAAGGGCAGGGCCGTGCTCCTGATAGACGACGTATACACGACCGGGGCCACGATGATGGAATGTTCAAAGGTATTGAAGAAGGCCGGGGCCGAAGTCCACGCCCTTACCCTTGCCAGGACCGTCAAGGTTTGAAAGGTTTAAGGGTGCCTCTAAAAATTGCTCTTTTCCCCGGAAAAAATATCTAATTTTCAGAGGCGCCCTTAATAAAATACGGCGGTAAATACGCTTTAAAAAGGAACTGTATGAAAAAGGTCATCTCTTTGAAAACGCTCCTCATGGCGCTCAAACCCCTGAGGAAACGGGACCGTAAGGTCGTCTTTACGAACGGGTGCTTCGACATCATACACGCCGGGCACGTAAGGTACTTGAAGAAGGCGAAGTCCCTCGGCGACATCCTCGTCGTGGGACTCAACAGCGACTCTTCCGTGCGGTCGATAAAGGGAGCGACCCGCCCCATCGTGCCGCAGAAGGAACGGGCCGAGGTCTTATCGGCGCTTTCGTCCGTCGACTATGTGGTTATCTTCAACGACCAGACGCCGTTGAGGCTCATAACGGAGATAAGGCCCGACGTGCTGGCCAAGGGCGCGGACTGGGCCGCCGGGGATATAGCAGGGGCCGACGTCGTAAAAAAGAACGGCGGCAGGATACGGAGGATAACCCTTGTGAAGGGCAGGTCCACTACGAACATAATAAGGAGGATATTGGAGCTGCACCGGGGTAAGTGTTGAAGATATCATAATAGACGGGTAAGGCGGGTCACACCCGCCATCATACCAGATAAACCGGGGATGCCTTGCCAAACTATCGTCGCGCCGATGGGCAATCGCCGCGCAGGTATCCAAGACGGAGTTTGGTGAATGATGTGAAACGGCGGGTGTGACGTTTTTCTGTCGTTCTGAGGAAGCGTAGCGACCGAAGAATCTCGTAACTTATTGATTTTATAGACGTTGAGATTCTTCGCTTTGCTCAGTTAGTAGGGTGGGCTCCGCCCACCAAGATATCAGCTACTCACTCCTGTAAATGGTGGGCTCAGCCCACCCTACGTGGCTGAAAACATATCCCCGACAGAAAGATTCGGGGATGACAGAAAAAAATTACAAAAAAAAGCCCCCGTGCCTTTCCGGCACGGGGGCTTTTTAATCCGGCAGTCAAAAAACTCAGCAATCAAAATATAGCGCGAACTCGTGCGGCACCGGGCGCAGCCTTACTGGGTCCGCCTCTTTTTCCTTCTTGTACTCCATCCACGTGTCTATGACGTCCTGCGTGAAGACGTCGCCCTTCAAAAGGAACTCGTGGTCGTTCTTCAGCGCGGCAAGCGCCTCTTCAAGCGAGCCCGCGGCGGACGGGACCTTTGAGAGCTCCTCGGGGGAGAGCCCGTAGATGTCCTTGTCGAGCGGCTCGCCCGGGTTTATCTTGTTCTGGACGCCGTCAAGCCCGGCCATGAGCATCGCGGCGAATGCCAGATACCCGTTGCAGGACGGGTCGGGGAACCTTACCTCTATCCTCTTGGCCTTCGGAGAGGGCGAGTACATCGGGATCCTTATGGACGCGGAGCGGTTCCTGCTCGAATAGGCGAGGTTTATCGGCGCCTCGAATCCCGGCACAAGCCTCCTGTAGGAGTTGGTCCCGGGGTTGCAGAAGGCGTTCAGGGCCCTGGCGTGCTTCAGGATGCCGCCGATATAGTGGAGGGCGAGCTCGCTCATCCCGCCGTACCCGTTGCCCGAGAAGAGCGGCTTGCCGCCCTTCCATATCGACTGGTGGACGTGCATGCCGCTGCCGTTGTCGCCGAATATCGGCTTGGGCATGAAGGTCACGGTCTTTTTCCACCTCTTGGCGACGTTCTTCACGATGTACTTGTACCACATGAGCTTGTCGCCCATCTTAAGGAGGCTGTCAAACCGCATGTCTATCTCAGCCTGGCCGGCCGTGGCCACCTCGTGGTGCTGCCTCTCTATCTGTATGCCGACCTGCTCCATCACCAGGCACATCTCCGTCCTGATGTCCTCCTGGCTGTCTATCGGGGGGACCGGGAAGTACCCTTCCTTGTGCCTGGGCTTGTACCCGAGGTTCGGCATCTCCTCCCTGCCGGTGTTCCAAGTGCCCTCGACCGAATCGATGTAGTAATAACCGTGGTTAGGGCCCTGGCTGTACCTGATATCGTCGAATATGAAGAACTCCGGCTCAGGGCCGAAGTAGGCGACGTCCCCTATGCCCGTGGATTTAAGGTACGCCTCGGCCTTCTGCGCGATGTTCCTCGGGTCCCTTGTATATGCCTCTCTCGTAATAGGGTCCACTATATTGCATATAAGGCTCAGCGTCGCGTTCTCGGTAAAGGGGTCCATCACGGCCGTGGCCGGGTCCGGGATGACCAGCATGTCGCTTGCGTGTATCGGCTGCCAGCCGCGTATGCTCGACCCGTCGAAGCCGAGCCCCTCCTCGAAGATATCCTCTGAGAGCTCGCTCACCGGGACCGAGAAGTGCTGCCAGATGCCGACAAAATCGAGGAACTTGAAATCCACCATCCTGGCGTTCTTCTCTTTCGATAATTTCAATACATCCTTCGGCGTCATGGTAATATCTCCTCCTTGATTTTTTAAGGGTGGCTCGGAAAAAAATATCTAATTTTCAGAAGCACCCTTTATCCTGAATATGGTGTCGCCGGGGGTTGCCTCCGGCGCTCCTCACATTTTGCGCGCCGGTTAGATGGCGTCCTCGCCCCTCTCCCCGGTCCTTATCCTCACGGCCTCGTCAACGGAGAGGACGAATACCTTGCCGTCGCCTATCCTGCCCGTCTTGGCCGTATTGACGATGGTCTCCACCACCTTGGCCACGAGGTCCTCCTTAACCACTATCTCTAACTTTATCTTTGGCAGAAAGTCCACGACGTACTCGGTGCCCCTGTATAGCTCGGTGTGCCCCTTCTGCCTGCCGAAGCCCTTGACCTCGGAGACGGTGATGCCCTGTATGCCTATTTCATTGAGCGCCTCTTTGACCTCGTCGAGCTTGAAAGGCTTTATCACTGCCTCTATCTTTTTCATCATAAACCTCCAGGTAAAAAGTCTCCAAAAAGTACCATACCGGCGTCTTGCTTGTAAAGCTGTTCGTTCCGGTTTTGAATAAATAAGGAACCTCTGATTAATTCGCAATAGCATGTCATTCTGAGCAAAGCGAAGAATCTCAACGTCTATAAAATCAATAAGTTACGAGATTCTTCGGTCGCGGAGTTTACACTGAACGTAGTGAACGTGCTTCCTCAGAATGACATCCTCAGAATGACAGAAAAACATAATTAATCAGAGCTTCCATAAATATGTAGCAATATCCATGCCGCAATCAGCCCCTTGAAATCCCCGATAATCAAGGGCCGGCGGCCCTGAGGAGATTAAAATTTAATCACCCGGCCACTGCCCTGCACATAAATTGTTCATCCGGGAGAGATAACCTGTTATAATAAAAAAAGCGACCATGTACGGGGTGGACGATGGCTCTACACCTTGTGATAGACGGGTATAACCTGCTGCACGCCTCCTCCCATGACGCGTTCGGGGATATCGAGGCGGAGCGCGAACGGCTCATCGACGGACTCGCGGCCTACAGGAGGCTCCGGCGGGTCAGGCTGACGGCGGTCTTCGACGGCACGGCCTCAGGGAGGCTCTCACGCTCAAGGGAGATGCGTTCGGGCATAGAGGTGGTATTCTCCAGGGGCGGCGAGGAGGCCGACCGCATCCTTAAAGAGCTGGCAAGGGAGAAAAAGGGCTCGGTCACCATAGTCACCTCCGACAGGGACGTGGCCTCATACGCCGAGGCCAACGGGGCCGTCACCATCGGGTCCGAGGAGTTCATGAACCTGCTCGACCTCGCGCTCTACGAGGAGCTGAAGGGCGTCAAGACGGAAGACGAAGAGGAGACGGCAAGGGAGAAGAAAGGCCCGTCAAAAAGAGAGCCCAGGGCGATACGCAGGAAGATGAACAGGCTCAAGAAGCTTTAGCTATGCATGTCCACTACGATGATAAAGACGCATAAGGACAGAAACCACAGGTTCTACAACTCCTGGGCGCAAAAAAGGAAGTGGGTATCCATCGACCTCGTCAAATGGCTCGTCTTTTCCAGGAACAGGTTCAGGGAGGAAAAGAAAAGGCCGGTGGCGTTTCCGGTGGAGGCCGTGAATTTCGGCCTATTGAGCAAGGACAGCAGGGATTATATCGTATGGCTCGGCCATTCGACCGTCCTGATGCGCGTCGGGGGCAGGACGGTCATAACCGACCCGGTCTTCTGGGACGTGAACTTCCTTGTACGGAGGAAAACGAGATTCCCCGTGGACCCGGACGCGCTCCCCCATATCGACTACGTGCTGATATCCCACGGCCACTACGACCACCTGAACACAAAGAGCGTAAGGTTCCTCAAAGAGAGGTTCGACCCGGTGTTCGTCTCCGGCCCTGGCTATAAAGACTACTTCAGGTCAGCTGGCGTATCAAGATGCTCGCCCATAGGCTGGTGGGAGGCGCTCTCTGGCCCCGGCGTAAGGATAACCTCGCTTCCGGTGCAGCACTGGTCGAGAAGGACGATATTCGACGCGAACAAGATGCTCTGGTGCGGCTTTTTGATAGAGAACCTCCTGAGCGGGAAGAAGTACTGCTGGCTGGGGGACACCGGCTATTTCGGCGGGTTCAAGGACATAGGGGAGCGGTTCGGCCCCATGGACTTCCTCCTGGTCCCGGTCGGCGCTTATGAGCCGCGTTGGTTCATGAAGCCTAACCATATGAACCCGGAAGAGGCCCTTATCGCGGCGCGGGACCTGAGGGCAAAAACCGTCATCCCGATACACTGGGGCACCTTCGACCTGACGGACGAGCCGCTCTATCTCCCGATCGAGCGCCTAAAGGAGGTCTATGACGACAAGTCCGGGATGGAGCTTAAGATATTGAACCACGGAGGGCATTTAGTGGTGGAGTAAAATTGAACCACCCCGGAGCAAGCTCCGTGATATCCGGAGGAAATACTAAACCCTTCACACCTTCGCTTCACTTGCCACTAATCTTATTCTCCTTCCCGGCGGTAAGCCTCCTTATATTGTCAGTGTGTTTTATTATGATGAGGACGCTTATGATTACCCCCATCGGCACGTAGGGCCTGCCCCCCCTGATGAAGGAGAGGAATACCGGGAGCGAGACCGAGGCGAGCATGGAGCCGAGGGAGACGTATCTTTTAACAAGCACCACGATCAAAAATACCGCGCCGCTCAGTAGAGTCGCTATGGGAGATATGACGAGCATTATCCCGCATGCGGTAGCCACCCCTTTGCCGCCCCTGAACTTCAGGTATACGGGGAAGAGGTGACCGATGAAGGCGGCAAGGGCCACGAGGCTCACAAAGATGGGGTCCGGGTCGACAAGCAAGGCTATGTACGCCGGAAACGCGCCCTTGACGATGTCCCCCGCGAGCGTCAATACGCCGGCGGCCTTTCCGGAGGTGCGCCCGACGTTCGTCGCGCCGATGTTCCCGCTCCCGGCGGTCCTCGGGTCGGCCTTGCCGAACGCCCTTGAAACGACTATCCCGGTCGGGACCGAGCCGAGCAGATAGGCCAAAGGTATCAGGGCGAGGTAGAGAGTTGGGGTTGAGGGCATAAGGGGCGTCTAAGAAATTGTTGCCAGCGGTATGAGATATTTTTTGTAAATTTAAAAAGGGGTATAATCCTCAAGGGGTTGTATGTAAATCTATTTCTATTCGCTCGCCTGACCCCTAAGCCCAAGCCGCGCTCAGGGACGCTCGTTATACATTTTCATAGCTGGCGCAGCCTGCTCTACAAGGCTATATTGGCACAGAGAGGATGGTGTTAGCCAGCAAATCTATTCTTTTTTTGGCGGCTTTACAGGTGGCATTGGCTTTGTATGCTGAACAGGGGGCAATCCCCTATCTTTTACTAATGGTTCAGGTGGTTCAGGTCTTTTTTGGGGGGGAATCGGCGGGACCTGGGGCTGTGGTTTTTTCTGATCACTCATTATTCGTTCCTCCACTGTTATAAAAATTATTGAAATAGATATCGTAAGCTTCCCCTAAAAGTAGACATGTAATAAGTAGAGCTTTCTGGCAAAATAAAGCCAGGAGGTTCACATGAAGAAGTCCCGTTTTACCGAGTCTCAGATCGTAGCCGTGCTCAAGGAGGCTGAATCCGGCGTTCCCG
>JACRNN010000257.1 GCA_016234955.1 Deltaproteobacteria bacterium
ATGGTGGGCCTGGGAGGTTATTATCTCCACGACGTCGCCGTTCCTGAGCTTGTGCTTCAAGGGCACCATCCTGCCGTTGACCCTGGCCCCGGAGCACTTGCCGCCTATGTCGGTATGTATGGCGTAGGCGAAGTCCACGGGGGTGGCCCCGAGGGGGAACTCCTTCACGTCCCCCTTGGGCGTGAACACGAAGACCTCCTGCGGGAAGAGGTCGACCTTGAGCGATTCCATGAACTCGTCCGAATCCTTGATATCCCTCTGCCACTCAAGGAGCTGGCGGAGCCAGGCAAAGCTCTTGTCGTCCTTGCCCTCGAGCACCTTGCCTTCCTTGTACTTCCAGTGGGCCGCAATCCCGTACTCGGACACCCTGTGCATCTCTTCGGTCCGTATCTGTACCTCCATCCTCACCCCGTAGGGGCCGACGACGGTGGTATGGAGGGATTGGTAGAGGTTGGCCTTGGGGATGGCTATATAGTCCTTGAACCTGCCGGGCACGGGCTTCCATACCGAATGTATTATGCCGAGCACGTTATAGCACTCCCTCACCGACCCGACGATTATCCTGAACGCTATGATGTCGTGGATGTTCTCGAACTCGGCGTCCTGCTCCACCATCTTGTTGTGTATGCTGTAGATGTGCTTAGGCCTTCCGGTCACCTCGCCGGAGACGTCGTACTCCTTCAACTTCTCTTCTATTATCTTTTTTACGTTCTCTATGTAGTCTTCCCGCGATACAAGCGCCTTGGACACCATCTCCTCGAGCCAGGAGCACCTCTCCGGTTCGAGGTATTTGAAGGCGAGGTCCTCAAGCTCGGTCTTTATCCACCCGATGCCGAGCCTGTTGGCGAGCGGGGCGTATATGTCGAGGGTCTCCCTGGCGACCTTGTGTTGCTTGTCCGGGGCGAGGGCCCCAAGGGTTCTCATGTTATGGAGCCTGTCGGCGAGCTTTATCAGTATGACGCGGATGTCCCTGCCCATCGCAAGGACCATCTTGCGGAAGTTCTCGGCCTCGTGGTCGGCCTTCTTCTCAAAAGTCACGCGGCTCAACTTGGTCAACCCGTCTACAAGGGCCGCCACCTCGCCGCCGAAGAGATCCTCTATCTTCTCTATCGTCGTATGGGTGTCCTCCACCGTGTCGTGGAGGAGCCCCGTTGCTATGCTCGGTCCGTCCATCCTGAGGCCCGTCAGTATGTAGGCCACCTCTATCGGGTGGGTCAGGTACGCCTCCCCGGACAGGCGGGTCTGGCCCTGGTGGACCACGCCCGAGAATACGTAGGCCTTTTTTATGACCTCGAGGTCGGCCGCGGGGTTGTAGGCCGCTACCTTTTCAAGGATGTCTTCTAATCTGACCATATCGACAATTTAACCTAAAAAACCGGAATTTTCAATAGATAAGAAGGCTTGGGAGCGGTCTACCCCTTGCTTTAGCTCCCGGTTTTTGTTATATTAGAAAATTCAGAAGCGTTTAATACATCAAGACCTGCTCCGTGCATTATTGAGAAAATATACCGTTCGTTTCCCCGCGGCCCTGCCGGCGGGTGAGGTTTCTTTATGCGTCGTCTAAAACAGGTCCTTCTCGCGTTGGCCGTCATCGTTGTCATCGTTCTCGGCTCCTACTACTATTTTACGCGCAACCTCCCGTCTTTAAAGAACTTCGAGGAGTACCATCCCAACCTTGTTACCAAGGTATATTCCCAGGACGGCCGCGTCATCGGCGAGTTCTTCATCGAGAAGAGGGTGGTCGTACCGGTCGAGAAGATGCCCAGGCACCTCATATACGCCTTTCTCGCGGCGGAGGACCACAAGTTCTTCGAGCACGAGGGCATAAGCTACACCGGCATCTTCAGGGCGTTTTACAAGAACCTGCTGGCCGGCAAGGTCGTCCAGGGCGGCTCCACCATCACACAGCAGGTCGCAAAGAGCTTTCTTGGCCCGGAAAGGAAGCTCTCGCGCAAGATCCGCGAGGTCATCATGGCCTACAGGATAGAGAAGCACCTGACCAAGGACGAGATACTCAACCTCTACCTGAACCAGATATACTTCGGCAACGGCGCCTAC
>JACRNN010000258.1 GCA_016234955.1 Deltaproteobacteria bacterium
AGGGGTGGCCGACAGGATGCTCATGCTCGAGTACTCGACCTATTCCGTAATCTCCCCTGAGGGCTGCGCCGCGATACTCTGGAAGGACGGGAGCAAGGCCGACCTCGCCGCCAAGTCGCTCAGGATAGACGCCCAATCGCTTCTTAAGCTCGGCATCATAGACAGGATAGTCAAGGAGCCCGTGGGCGGCGCCCACAGGGACGCGCCGTCTACCTTCAAGAGCCTCAAGACCGCGCTCGCGGCCCAGATAAAGGACCTCGCCTCCATGGACGCGGACGCGCTCGTTGAGAACCGCTACAAAAAATTCCGCAACATCGGGGTCTACGCCGAGGGCCGGAGGTTTTAGCGTTTCCTTCGGGGTCTGATTAAGCGCCGCTTGCAACAGTACCAACGGATACGCCACAGCTTGCAGCGGGGTGGTTGAAGCTCCCCGCAGCAAGCCGCCTTGAACCAATCCAAAAACTTATTGATTTTTATAGAAGAATAAATTAGTCTGATTCTTTTACCTTTACTCCTGTATTTCATTCTTTTTGCCGTTTTATCCGTAGAGCAGCGTATGCCTGGAAAAAAGACGACGACCATAAAAGAGATCAGGCGCCGCATAGACGGAGTGGACCTTGAGATATTGAGGCTCCTTAACGAGAGGACGGCGCTCGTCATCGAGGTGGGCAAGACCAAGGCCAGGGAAAACTCCGACTTCTACGTCCCCGAAAGGGAGAGAGAGGTCTTGAAGAGGCTTACCGAGAGCAACAAGGGGCCGTTCCCGAACGATGCCCTGAAAAACGTATACAGGGAAATAATGAGCGCCTCGCTCTCACTTGAGAGGCCGATAAGGATAGCGTTCCTCGGCCCTTCGGCCACCTTCACCCACCAGGCGTGCATGCAGCACTTCGGGCTCTCAGGGGAGTTCGTCCCTAAGAAGGACATCGCCGACGTATTCGACGAGGTGGAGAAGGGGAGGGCGGACTTCGGGGTGGTGCCGATAGAGAACACCACCGAGGGCGTTGTGAGCCATACGCTCGACATGCTGGCCTCCTCCGGGCTCAAGATATGCGCCGAAGTCATGCTCGAGATATCCCTTTCGCTTATGAACAAGACCGGCAAGGTCAATGACATCGCCAAGGTCTGCTCGCACCCCAACCCCCTGGCGCAGAGCAGGAACTGGCTCAAGAACAACCTGCCGAACGCGGCGGTCTTCGACGTCTCATCCACCGCCATGGCGGCCCGCATGGCCTCCGAGGACCCGGCGCTGGCGGCCATAGCCAGCGCGGCCGCGGCCAGCCTCTACGAC
>JACRNN010000004.1 GCA_016234955.1 Deltaproteobacteria bacterium
CAATACGACCATGACCACGATGTCCGGCAACTTGACCTCCATGCAGAACTACAGCACCGCGTCCCTCATAGGCAAGTACGTAAAGACAGAGGGCAGCGACATCTACTATTACGGAAGCCAGGCGAACTTCGGCTATACGCTCGATAGCAGCGCGTCGAGCGTGACGGTCTCCATCAAGGACAGCTCCGGCAACACCGTAAGCACGATGGATATGGGCGCGCAGGACTCGGGCACATACGACCTCGCCTGGGACGGCACGGATTCGAGCGGCAATACGCTCCAGAGCGGGACGTACAGCTTCTCGGTGGACGCCAAAGACTCGACCGGCCAGTCGATAACCGCATCCACGTACACGATAGACGCGGTTTCAGGCGTGACCTTCGATTCAACCGGGGCCGCCAGCCTGGCCGTCGGCGACAAGACGGTAACAATGGACAATGTAAAGGCGATCTACTAAACCAACCGGATTTAAAAAAGGAGGCTTTGACAATGCAATCGGCACTGTACACAGGCATCAGCGGGCTTAACGCGAATATGGACAAGCTCTCGGTCATAGGCAACAACATCGCCAACGTCAATACCATAGGGTTCAAGGACAGCAGGGTCACCTTCGGCGACGTCCTGAGCCAGACCCTCTCCGGAGGGTCCGGGACCAGCCAGATAGGCCTCGGCGTGGAGATGACCAGCATACAGAAGATGTTCACCCAGGGGGCGTTCGAGACCACTTCAAGCACCCTGGACATGGCGGTAAGCGGCAACGGGTTTTTCATAGTCAAGGACTCGGTGTTGAATTCGAACTATTATACGAGGGCGGGGCAGTTCGAGACCGACAAGGACGGCTATCTGGTCAATCCGGAGGGCCTCAGGGTACAGGGGTACATGGCCAACTCCTCGGGGGTATTGCAGAATACCGTACAGGACCTGCAGCTATCCACGAATACCATACCCCCCAACGCGACGACGAGCGCGACCCTTACGGCGAACCTCGACTCCAACTCATCCATAACCGGATATGTCTTCACCTCCGGGAGCAACGAGGGGATACAGTTCAGCGTGGACGGCGGGACCACGTGGCAGACGGCCAACCTGATAACGGACGGAGGTCTTTCCTCCGGCAACGCATACGACGGCGGCAGCGCCGCCGCCGCGATAAAGGCCGCGCTCGAGGCCGCCAACGGCACGGCCGACACCTACACGGTGAGTTATGACGGCCAGACGGGCAAATTCAACATCACGAACGATACCGGAAATACCGGCACGCTTGTGCTGGACTGGAGCAACCCATCCTCCACATCCGCCAGCCTCCTGGGCTTCAACGCTGTAAGTTCAGGGTCTCTGGCGCCAGGGGCAAGCACCGCGAGCAATAACGCGGGCGGCGCATTCTCCCTGTCCAAGGCGGGTGACACGTCCAACTTCTCAACCCCCGTCACGGTCTACGATTCCCTCGGCAACGCCCATGTCGTCACGATGTACTTCAGAAAGAGCTCGCTCGGGACCACCGGCAATAACTGGGACTGGTACGCCGTGGTAGACGGCACCGACACCACAAGCGGGTCTACCGAGGTACAGGCCCAGGGCACCGTATCCTTCACGACGGCCGGGGCCCTGAACAGCGAGTCGGCCATCACATACCCAGGCGGCGGTTTCAACTTCACCGGCGGCGCGAGCCAGAGCCAGAACATCGGCTTTGACTTCGGCACAAGCATAGCCCAGGGCGGCACCGGAACGGACGGCACCACCCAGTACGGCACCACCTCCGGCCTATCGATGCTGACTCAGGACGGCTACTCCTCCGGCACACTGCAGAGGATAAGCGTCGATACCGACGGGGTCATAAGCGGCATATTCTCAAACGGCAGGGACTTGACTATCGGGCAGGTGCTCCTTGCGAACTTCGCCAGCCCCGTTGGGCTTGCGAGCGCCGGGAATAATCTCTATCAGGAGACCTATGACTCGGGTCAGCCGCTTGTGGGGGCCGCCGGGAGCTCCGGCAGGGGCACCATACAGTCGAGCACCCTTGAGCTTTCAAACGTCGATATAGCGCAGGAATTCGTAAACATGATTACCGCGCAGAGAGGCTTCCAGGCCAACTCCAAGATAATAACGACCACCGATGAGATCCTGGCGGAGCTGGTTAACCTGAAACGCTAAGGCTGACGGCGGCTTTAGCACAAAAAGAGGGGCATGCTGAACGCATGTCCCTCTTTTTTTTAAAACCCATCCAACGTCTGCACAGACTGCAATGCATCTGTCATAATAATGACACCAACCCATTCAATCATTTGACTTGTTGGCGTTCCCAAAGGCGTCATGGCTGGCCAGAAAGGCGACCTATTACCTTTTATGGTTATAAATCAGATAGTTGCAAAAGCATTTTTTTCATATTGAAGCGTTTTTCCCACTGGCATGGGTATTGCAGACTTACGTCTATGAGAATATCAATGCACCTGCTCCAGAGGAGGTAGATGGATGGCGGATGGTACCGAAAAGACCAAGAAGGAAGACCAGGAAAAAGAGCCTGCCGCTCCTGCCAAAGACAAAAAAAAGTTGCTCATTATAGCGATAGCGGCGGTAGCCGTATTGGGTGGCGGGGCCGGGGCCTTCTTTTTCCTCAAGGGCAAGCCCGCGAGCACCTCAACGGCGGAGGCGCCAAAGGCGGAGGCGGCCGCGGAGGGCTCCCACGGTTCGCCCGGAGAGGCTAAAGGTGCGCACGGTGAGGCCAAAAAGGGCGGAGCCTCGTACCTGGTCGCGCTCGACCCGTTCATAGTGAACCTCCAGGACAACTCGGGCACGAGGTACCTGAAACTGACCTTGAGCCTCGAGGTCGAGGGCGCCCAGGACGAGATAAACGCCCAGACGGTGAGGATCAGGGACTCCTTGATAGTCCTCCTGAGCAGCAAGAGCTACTCCGACATAGGGACCGTCGAGGGGAAGTACCAGATGAGGGACGAGATAGTGGCCAGGGTAAACCAGTTCCTGGCCAAGTCAAAGGTAAAGTCGGTCTACTTCAGCGACATGGTAATACAGTAAGGCGACCCGGTAAATTCCTCAACGGCATCACGAAAAGGGGTTCATAGATGGCCGAGCAGATACTTACTCAGGTAGAGGTCGACGCGCTCCTAAAGGGGCTTACAGACGGCGAAATAAAGACCGAGGCCCCGAAAGAGGATGCCCCGGAGGGCAAATTCAGGCCCTACGACTTCACGACGCAGGAAAAGGTCGTGCGGAGCAGGATCCCGGCCCTCGACATGATAAACGAGAAGTTCTGCCGCTCCATCAGGGGCCCCCTGTTCAACTTCATCAGAAGGTCGGTTGACGTCACCTCCGGCGGCGTCAAGATAATGAAGTACGAGGAGTTCCTCAAAAACCTCCACGTCCCATCCAGCCTCAACGTCTTCCAACTGACCACATTAAGGGGCTTCGGGATCATGGTCTTTGAGCCCAGCCTCGTCTTCCTCATAGTGGACAACTACTTCGGGGGCGACGGCAGGTTCCATGCCAGGATAGAGGGCAGGAGCTTCACCAACGTGGAGCAGGGCGTCATAAAGAGGATATCCGACGTCATCTTCCACGAGATGAACGAGGCGTGGAAGCACGTGCACGCGATAGACCTCAAGTTCGTAAAGGCCGAGACCAACCCCCAGTTCGTGAACATCATAGCTCATTCAGAGCTTGTCATCGTCTGCATGTACGATATGGAGATAGAGGGCGGCACCAACAAGTTCCACATCTGTATACCCTATTCATCTATCGAACCGATAAAGGACCTGCTCTACGGGTCTCAGAAGGTCGATTCCACGGATATAGACAAGAACTGGAGCGCGAGCCTCCTGGACGAGCTCTACCGCGTCCCACTGTCGCTGTCCGGGGAGATAGGCCAGGCCACGATAAACGTATCGGAGATATTGAACCTCAAGGTGGGGGACATAATCCAGCTCGAAAAAAAGGCGAGGGACCCGCTGGTGGTAAAGATCGAGGGCAAACCGAAACTCACCGCCAT
This sequence comes from Deltaproteobacteria bacterium, assembly GCA_016234955.1. Classification (GTDB taxonomy): domain Bacteria; phylum Desulfobacterota; class GWC2-55-46; order GWC2-55-46; family GWC2-55-46; genus JACRLF01. The sequence goes on from JACRNN010000004.1 coordinate 4,001, forward strand.
GCCGGGGGTTCATGACCATAACTACGCGCTCAAGATATTGTCGGCAATCAAGGAAAGGGGATAAGACGTCATGGAAAACAACTCTCAGGACATGCCGCAGAATACGCGATCAATAGACGACCAGTGGGGCGAGGCCTTCAAGGAGACGAGCGTAGCTCAGCCCGTCAAGCAATCCGACGCGGCAAAGCCGGCCCAGTTCGGCGCCCTCAACCAGGAAAACGGGGGGATGGTCGCCAACATCGGGATGATACTCGACATACCCGTCACCGTATCGGTTGAGATAGGCAGGACGAAGATGATCGTAAGGGACCTGCTCCAGCTCGGCCAGGGCGCGGTCGTGGAGCTTGAGAAGCTCGCCGGGGACCCGATGGAGATATTGGTGAACGGAAAGCTCGTCGCGCGGGGCGAGGCCGTAGTGGTGAACGACAAGTTCGGGGTGAAGCTTACGGATATAGTCAGCCTGACCGAAAGGATAAACAAGCTGAAATGACGGAGTCCTACTCATACCTGCTGATAAAGGCGGTACTGACGCTCGTATTCGTCCTCGGGGTGATGGGGGCGGCGCTCTACGCCGTCAGGCACTACATGCGGAGGTCCGGCAGTGGGGGCGGGGCGAAGCCCTCAAGCCCCATAAAGGTATTGAGCACGTTCTTCCTCGGCCAGAAGAAGAACCTCGCCATAGTCGAGGTCGCGGGAGAGGTCCTCGTGCTCGGGATAACGCCGAATTCGATAACGTGCCTGACCAAGGTCGAAAGGAACGAGGCGGTCCAGGAGCTTAAAAAATTAGAGACCTCGCGCGCCATACCGTTTTTCAACATATTTAAAGGCTTGTAAGCCGCGGAAAATCCAGCACCGGGACGGGAAGACACAGCATGAAGAAAGCGACGATCATACAGGCGGCCGTCATATCCCTGACCCTCCTCCCTCAGATAGCCCTTGCCGCCGCGGAGCCGCTCGGCCTGCCGAAGGTGAGTCTGACGCTCGGCGGGGAGGGCGGACCGCAGGGGGTATCTACCGCCATACAGATACTGCTTCTGCTCACGGTCATAACGCTTGCCCCGGCGATACTCCTGATGATGACCTCGTTTACCAGGCTCGTCATCGTCTTTTCGCTCCTGCGGCAGGCCCTCGGCGTTCAACAGTCCCCCCCCAACCAGGTGGTGATAGGGCTCTCGCTCTTCCTTACGTTCTTTATCATGTCCCCGGCGCTCAACAGCATCAACGAAAAGGCGCTCAAGCCGTATATGCAGGGCGCTATCAACCAGGACGTGGCCCTCACCAACGCCATCGGCCCGCTCAGGGAATTCATGCTCAGGAACACGAGGGAAAAGGACGTGGAGCTCTTCCTGAAGCTCTCCAAGTCCGACACGCCCAGGACCAAGGACGACATCTCCACGCTCACGATAATCCCCGCGTTCGTGACAAGCGAGCTCAAGACCGCTTTTCAGATAGGTTTTCTCATATACGTGCCTTTCCTCGTCATAGATATGGTGGTGGCGAGCGTCCTGATGTCAATGGGCATGATGATGCTGCCGCCCGTGATGATATCCATGCCGTTCAAGCTGATGCTCTTCGTGCTGGTCGACGGCTGGTATCTGCTGGTCGGCTCGCTCGTGCGGAGTTTTCATTGAACATGCATAGCGAGCGCATTCCCCGCAGCTTGGCTAGCGGGGTCAAGCGAGCGAATAGAAATATATACTCCCTTATATGTCGAAGATTCCCCGCAGCTTGCCGCGGGGAGCTTCAACCTACCGGAGAATTCACAAACCAAGCGAATAGGAGGCGGGTTATGCGGTTAAGCGACCAGGACAGGATAAGGCTCGAAGAGGCCCTGCAGCACATCATCAGGGAGTGGTACATGCATATCGAAGAGTACCCGTACCTGTACAAGTACATCGCGGCGTCCCTCATCCAGACGGGCATAGTGGACGAGGGGGCCTCGAAGAGACTGACCACCACTCTCTGAGCGGAAAAACATATGACCCCGGAATTCGTAACAGGCATAGGCAAGCAGGCGATTGAGGTGATACTGATGGTGTCCGCTCCGGTCCTCATAGCCGGGATGGCGGTCGGGCTCGCCGTCAGCATATTCCAGGCCGTCACCCAGATACAGGAGGCCACGCTCTCGTTCGTCCCTAAGATCATCGTGGTCTTTCTCGTCATCCTCTTCCTCTCCCCGTGGATGATGGAGGTGCTTCTCAGGTTTACGGCGCAGATATTCACGAACATCCCGAATTACGTCAACTGAGGCGGCAATTTTTTAAAATGGAAATCATACGGTTCATCATCGTGTGTCCCTGGTCTTAAGCCTCCTCGGGGAGATGCTCATAGGCGCGGCCATCGGCCTTTGCGTACGGTTCATATTCTCGGGCATAGAGTTCGCGGGCCAGGTGGCGAGCTTTCAGATGGGCATAGGGATGGCCAGCGCCTACGACCCGCTCAACAGCGCCCAGGTGACGGTATTCGGCAAGATGCTGAGCATACTGACGCTATTGATATTCCTGAGCGTGAACGGGCATCTGATGGTGTTGATGGCGCTCTCCAGGAGCTTTGAGGTCATCCCCCCCTACGGGTTCCATCTTTCAAACTCCCTTATGGAGGGAATGGTCAACTTCTCAAAGGAGATATTCCTGCTCGCCATAAAGTTCTCGGCGCCGGTGATGGCTATCCTCATATTCGTCAACCTCGCCCTCGGGATCATGGCCAGGACCGTTCCTCAGCTCAACATGTTCGTGGTGGGGTTCGCGGTCACCATAATGGTGGGGTTCGTCGTCATGGCGCTCTCCCTGCCGGTATTCGAGACCGCCGTTATAGGCGTGATGGACAGGATGTGGTACGGGATATTCGAGCTTATAAGGGTGATGTAGCATGGCGGAACTGGACCAGGAAAAAACAGAACAACCCTCGTCGCGAAGGCGCGAACAGGCGCGCCAGGACGGCAGCTTCGCCGTCAGCAAGGAGCTGAGCTCGTTTTTCGTCGTCCTGACGGGTTTGCTGGTCCTCTATTATTCGGGCCTGTGGATGGTGACCTCGGTGGCGGACTTCATGAAAAAATCATTTTTGCTCCGCCCCTCCGACCTCACGGTCAGGGACGTAAGCGGCATGTTCCAGGACGTCTCCTACAGGTTCTTCCTTGTAATCGCGCCGGTCTTTTTCATCCCCGTGGTGGGGGCGCTCTCATACGCGCTCCAGAACGGGTTCGCGTTCACCGGGAAGGGGATAACCCCCCAGTTCTCAAAGCTCGACCCCATTGCCGGGGTAAAGAGGCTGTTTTCCCTCAATTCCGTCGTGGATCTCGTCAAGTCGCTCGCCAAGATATCCGTCCTGAGCTACGTCGTCTATACCGTCATTTCCAGGGAATGGATGAACCTGCCGTTCCTCCTGGACATGGACGCCATGACCTCGATGACGTACATAGGCAGGGTATCCTTCAGGATAATGGTCAAGACCGCCTGGGTGCTGGCCGTGATCGCGGCGCTGGACTATGTCTACCAGAGGTGGACCTTCGAGAAGAGCCTCAGGATGACCAAGGAAGAGCTCAAAGAGGAGATGAGGGAACTCGAGGGAGACCCGATAGTCAAGGCCAGGATAAAGAGCATCCAGAGGGAGATGGCCAGGAAGAGGATGATGCAGGAGGTCCCCAAGGCCGACGTCGTGGTGACGAACCCGACCCACATAGCGGTCGCCCTCAGGTA
>JACRNN010000243.1 GCA_016234955.1 Deltaproteobacteria bacterium
GAGATATATTGCAAAAACAACGGCCCCGCTGCCAACAGCCGCCGAGAGCACGTAAAAGACGGCTGATGCGAACCTGTTTTCAACCCCCGGCATGCCGTAATCCGGCAGAACCCCTCTCCATATGTCCCCAAACCTATCCATGCCAGAGGGGATAAAGCCCGCTATCTTCAAGACCTCGTCTTTTCCCCACTCGCCCCACGGCGTGCCCGACGCGATAAGCCCGATAGGGGTCAATATTATCATAACCGCGATTATTATCCATAGCGGTTTAAGCCGCACCCGCTCCGGATTATAAAGGATATCCTCATTTGACCTAACCGCGTAAGACACCACAAGGGCCGTGCCCAGGGCCTCGACCGGACCGAAAAAGAGCATATGCGGGAGCATCATCGCCGGTATTGTAACCGGCAGAGGATACGGCGCGTAAAGGGGGATGCCAGCCGCCGTGCCGGCGATTGCGGGCTGAACCCCAAGCTCAAGCGCAACGGCAAACGCGGCGATATTCAGGGCGATATACCCGGCAACGGCGGACGCGGCAAATCTTCTGACATGCCCGCTCTTCCCTATGGTCAACGCCCTGTATATATAATAGCCCGTAAAACTCATGAGGAAGGCCATGTTGAAGCAGTTAGCTCCAAGGGCGAGAACCCCGCCGTCGGCAAATAAAAAAGCCTGGAGCGCAAGGGCTATCGAGAGGGCCACAACCCCTGCCCACGGGCCGAGCACAATGGAGACGACCACGGTCCCGACCATATGGCCTGAAGAGCCGCCGGGTATCGGGATATTGAACATCATGATGAGGAAGGTGAACGCCGCGCCGAGCGCGAGCATCGGAAGCTGCCTGACCTTTAAGGACATCGAAGCCTTCCTGGACGCCAGATACCAGACGGGCGCCATACCGGCGTAAAAAAGAACGCACGTCTTTGGGCTCAGATACCCGTCAGGTATGTGCATGGAGTCTCCCCGGCCAGTCTGGCCGTATGATGACCAGCCTCACCCGGCCGTCTTCATGGCCGCATGAATGACAATGGCGTTCACTATGGCCACCGCAACGGTTGAGCCGCCCTTTCTCCCATCGGTTATAATATACTCAAGGCCGGATACTTTAAGCGCCTCTTTTGCCTCTGCCGCGCCTACAAACCCAACCGGGACCCCGACAACAAGCGCTGGACGCGCCGTACCCTCTCTTGCCATCTTCAAAAGCTCAAGGAGCGCCGTAGGCGCGTTGCCTATGGCTGCTATCCCTCCGCCCATGAAGCCCGCGGCCTTTCGCATGGATGCCGCCGTCTTTGTAACGCCTTCCGAGGCCGCCTTCTTTATGACGTCCTTATCGGAAGAAAAGCAGAACACCCTCCCGCCGAAGGAGCCGAGCCTCTCCTTTGATATCCCCGCCTCTGACATCCTCACATCCGTTATGACATTACCGCCGTTCCTTATGGCCGATATCCCGGCATCCATTGCCTTGGGGCTGAACCTGAGTATCTCCTTGAAGCCGAGATCCGCGGTCGAATGTATAACCCTTTTCAAGACCTCAAGCTCTCCGCCGGAAAAGCGCGTCCTTCCGAGTTCTTCTTCTATTATCCTGAAGCTCTCCTTCTCTATCGGGTGCTGCGTAAAAGGCCGGGCATAGGGGCCTATCCCGTCCGTGCTTCCCGCCTCCTCGACCCTCTCGATTATTATGTCTATAAGGTTGCCGTGGTAACCGAGATTGCCTGTGACCTTCACGTTTATATCCGGGTATTTCGCCTTGACCGCGTTTATCTCGGAGGGCAGGTCCTTTGTCACGTGCGCCCCGGAATAGAGGAAATAAGGCATTACCGTAATCTCCTTGCAGCCCATCTCCACCATCGTATCAACGGCCTCCCTGAAGTCCGGCCTCTCCATCTGGAGGAACGCCGGCAGGACCATGGGGTATCCGCCTTCCCTCTCAACGGCCGCCGCGACCCTCCTCAATGTCTCGTTTGCCTCAGCCACCTTGCTGCCGTGCCCAAGAAGGAGAATCCCTCTGCCCTTGCCGTTTTGCGATCCGGTCTTCATATCAATGCCTCCTATACACAGCGTCAGAAGTAGATGCGCATACAGAGCGTTAGAACAAAGCAGACCAAGGCGCCGGGGCACCCACGCCTCTCGGCGTGGGTCGGGTGAGGAGTGAGGCGCACTTTTGTGTGCGCCGCAACGACGAGCCAAGGAGCAACGCAGGTATGCGAAGTTATGACGCTCTGTATAAAAAAACCCTCCCTTCGTGACATGAAGGGAGGGCGTCTCTACAGGGTATAATACTGACTGAAGACCCCGGACAGGGGAACCCCCTCACCTTCTTTACCTTCGAAGAACCCGTGAGGCGTATCCCGGCAGGTCTCCTGACTTACGGTTTGTCCTACTCTCTCAAGCCTTCCCGGTATCCTTAACCAGTGGCCGCATCAGAGATTTCGTCCCGTTTACAGTGGCGGGTCCGTTCCCGATTCTCCGCCTATATGGCGGTTCACGGGATTCCCTTTCAGATCCCCCCTTGAAAGGGGATCACCCGGATACATCGGCATTTTTGCATTTTGCCATTGGCGTGTCAAGGCCAACTTACTTTCTTTTTTGGAAAAAAGAAAGTAAGACAAAGAAAAAAC